>JAGREZ010000285.1:1118-3050 GCA_020446285.1 Geminicoccaceae bacterium | reverse complement strand
CTGCCAGGGAACCATCGTTCGTGATCCGGATGAAAGCCGCATGTCTCGCAATACCGGCGCTCGCCTGCATGCTCGCGGCCTTTCCGGTGCGGGGCGAATCGCTCTCCCCCTCGCTCTTCTTCCTTCCCGAGGAGGTCGTCGCCATTCTCGAAAGCCGGCGCGCGGGCGGCAATGCGACGGCTCCGGTCGAGACGGAGGAAACATCCGGGGACGGACAGAAGACCGCCGCGGTCGCGTTTCCCCGCTACATCCATCTTTCCGCCATTCTCCATCAGGCCGACGGCACCTTCGAGGTGTGGATCAACGGCCGTGCCTACCGGAATTTTGCCGGCAACGATTTCTGGCGGATCGTCGCGGTGGATGACGACCGGGTGCGGCTTCGCCTGCAGCGCGGCGACAATGCCGGAGAGCTCATCGAGATCGCCGCCAACCAGACCTTCGATCTCGGCGGCGGGCGTGCCATCGAGGGACGTCCCGCATCGCTGTTCGAACGCCTCTCCATGCCTCCGCCACGGATTCGTTGACCTTCGCCAATTTTCAACCGATGATTGATTTTCACGGGATGATGACGGAGCGGAGAATGGAGCAGGACACGATCATCGATCACCCGTCGGCACGATCGGCACCAATCGTCCCGGACATGACACCGCCAACCGCCCCGGATGTGGTGCGGGTCGTCACGGAGGATCCGCCGGCGGCACTTTCCATCCGCCGGCTCGATGTGATCCGCGGCGGCCGCAAGGTGCTCGGCGACATCTCGTTCGATGTGCCGCGAGGTGCGATCATGGGGCTCGTCGGCCTCAACGGCGCGGGCAAGACCAGCCTGATCAAGGCCGTGCTCGGATTGGCCGGCGAGGCCAGCGGGGACATCCGCATCTTCGGCGAAACGGCGGAGGACATGCGCCGCCGGGGTGCCGTCGCCTGCCTGCCCGAACATTTCCGTCCACCGGGGCGCCTGCGCGGGAAGACCTATGTGCGGCTGATGCGCGGGCTCGAGGCCGACCCCCGCGACACGGGCGATGCACTTGCCATCGCCCGTTCGCTTGATCTCGATCCGCAGGCGCTCGAACGGCCGGTCCGGACATGGTCGAAGGGCATGTGCCAGAAGCTCGGCCTTGCCGTAACACTCGCCGGCTCGGCCCGCCTCGTCGTGCTCGACGAACCGATGAGCGGCCTCGACCCGCGCGCCCGGGCGCTGCTGAAGACCTGCCTCTCCCGCGCGCGCCTCGGGGGCCGAACCCTCCTCGTCTGTTCGCACATCCTCGCCGATCTCGACGAGATCGCCGACCGCATCGCCGTCATTCATGACGGCCGGCTCCTTGCGACGGGAACGACGGACGAGGTACGCGGCCGCCATGCCACGCTCGAACGGGCCTTCCTCGAGATCATCGCCGCCGCCTGAACGGGGAAAACCCTAACCTGTTGTTAATCAGTACAATCTATGATCCGGCCGTTCCTTTCCGGTTCCGGAGGTCGGCTGATGCGTGTTTTCCTGTCCCTGATGATGTTGCTTCTCGCATTTTCGTCCGTACAGCCGGCGGGTGCTGCAGACACGATGGCGGACAGGACGGCGGACAAGACCCGCCTGCAGGCCGCCATGCAGCAATATATCGACCGCAACAAGGTCGGTGACGCCCTTCTCCAGCTCGATTTCGAGACCGGGGAGACGAGGGAGCTCTATCCCACCCAGGCCCATCCGATGATCATGCAGATGGGCGAGCATTATGTGCTCTGTGCCGACCTGAGGGATATCGAGGGCAAGCCGGTGCCGGTGGATTTCTACATCGCCCCCAATGGCAGGCGCTTTACCGTCTATCACACCGAGATCGGCAACCGCTCGCCACTCAAGGCGCTCATGCAGCGCGGCGTCGTGAAGAACCTGCGCTGATCCATAGCTGATGCCCGAATGCCCCTGCCAGACGACAGTCATGT
>JAGREZ010000285.1:0-1053 GCA_020446285.1 Geminicoccaceae bacterium | reverse complement strand
TCGGGCTTTTCGCGAAACTCCTCCTGCTTCTCGTCCCGGCGTTCACCCTGCCGGCAGCGGCGGGACTCTGGTGGCTTGCATCCGCCGACATCAAGGCCGGTCATGACCGTCTGACGGCGCGTATCGGCAATGCCGCGGCACGGGTCGCGGGGGCGATCGAGAACCATCTCCTCGACGGCTACGGCATCGACGAAACCGGTCTTGCGGGGGCGCTCATCGGCACGCTGATGTCGGATCAGGCGGTGCGCTGCGTCGAGATCGTCGGCCATGACGATCGCGAGGTCCGTCTTGCGGCACCGCCGGGCATCGGCTGCAGGGGACAGGTGATCGAGACCGTGGTCGAGATCCCGATTCTCGCTGACGAGGAACATGATCTTCTCGTCCATCTCTCGCTCGCCGAGATCCGCGAGGCCCGGCGCTCGCGCCGCGAGCTTTCGATGATCATGCTGCTCGGCGGTCTTGCCATTGCCATCGCCGCCACCTGGGTGGGGTTCCGGCTGATCGTCGGCCGGCCGCTCGCACGCTTTCTCGTGGCGATCCGGCAAAGCGGGACCGGCGACGGTCCGGGCCTCGTCGACCATGCCGCCCGCGACGAACTCGGCCGGGTAGCACGGGCGTTCAACGCCATGCAGACGAGTCTCGCCGCCGAGAGCTTCAGGCTGCGCACGGCCCTTGCCCGTATCGACCGGATCTACAATGCCACCCCCGCCCTGCTCTGTACCGTCAGCCGCGACGGCGATCTCGTCAGCGTCAGCGATCACTGGCTCCGGGCGACGGGCTATCGCCGCGAGGATGTGATCGGCCGGCCGCTCGAGGCGTTTCTCGCATCTTCCACAACCGCCCTGTTCGATGAAGCGGTGCGCCGGCCGCTGCGTCTCGGCGAGCCCATCGGTGACGTGCCGCTCATGCTCTGCCGGCACGGCGGTGCCACGTTCGACATCCTGCTCTCCGCCATTCCCGACAGCGGCGATGATGCGGATGGCGGCGGGCGGACCGCACTTTGCGTGATCAGCGACGTGAGCGCGCTCAAGGTAACCGGTGCAAAAGACCGGG
>JAGREZ010000284.1 GCA_020446285.1 Geminicoccaceae bacterium | reverse complement strand
TTGGTGAGCTGGCCGGCGCCGGCCTTGCCGACGAGTGTGACCGTCCGTCCGTAGGCCTGCATCACACCCTCGGCCTGCGTGAAATCAACCACCTCGCCACCGCACATGATCGAAAGCACACCGTTTTCGGCACCGGCCTGTCCACCCGAAACCGGCGCATCGACGAAGCCCACGCCCTTCTTGGTGCACGCTTGTGCGAGTTCGCGGGCGAGTTCGGCCGAAGCGGTCGTGTGATCGACGAGAATGCTGCCTTCCGACATGCCGGCGAGCACGCCGTCATCGCCATACACCACGGAACGGACATCATCGTCATTGCCGACGCACATCATCGCGAACTCGACGCCCTCGGCAGCTTCGCGCGGCGTCGAGGTTGCGGTGCCGCCATGCTGCTCGCGCCACTTGACCGCCTTCTCGCCGGAACGGTTCCAGACCTTCACGCGATGACCCTTGGCGACCATGTGTCCCGCCATCGGGTAACCCATCACACCGAGTCCGATAAATGCCGCCTTGGCCATTTCATCCCCCTTCGATCCTGAAAGACATGTGGGCGGAAGCTAGACGCGGGGCAGGTCGGGGGCAAGTGCGCCCTTGTCCGGACCCGCGACTTTCCGGCCAGGCCGATGCGTGGTCGATCGCCGGGACGAGGATATGAAACCGGCCGGCGGGCGGATCGGTGCCCGCCGGCCTTTTCACGCGCGCCTGCGGGGATCAGGCGACCGTGAGCCCGTCGACAACACGCCGGCGGGATGCCGGCTGTCGTGATCGGACGGACAGGAAAAGGAATGGCGATGCGAAAGCGAACCTGTCGAGAAGCCGGATCCGGCAAAATCCGGGCGGACCATGCTGCAAGGCAGATATCGCCCGGACAGTCGATCGCCGGATCTGTACTCTTGCGGAACTGAAGTCATCCAACAGGACATTTGACGTATCGCATTTGTGTATTCGCGAAAGGAATAACAACGAATTGCAAATTGCGCGTTAATTCTACAACTATTGATGGATAAATGGAGCGGTCAAAGAACAGGGTGGAAATCTCGCGTAAAAGTTGTTAAAACAAATGGAAATCCAACATGAAGGAGACATTCGATATGCGGCATGTCTTTCACCCGGGTTTTGCGGCCGCCGCCTTGTTCCTCACCGTAGCGGCGATGCCAGGGCCGGTGTCGGCCAATGAATATGCGGCGCAGATCCAGCGTTTCGTCGATGCAAGGATCCGCCCCTGGCTACAGGATCCGGAAGTCGTGGCGGCCCTGCACGAGCAGAATGCCGAACATGCCGGTCTCGATCAGGCGGGCATCGACCGGCTCGACGATACCTGGCGCGGGGAAGCGGAACTCGGCGGTGGGCCGATGATCTCGCAGGTCCTTTCGCGTCCGCTGTCGCAATTGCTGACCCGGCAGAAGAATTCCAACGGAACGGTCGTCACGGAAATGTTCCTCATGGACAATCGTGGACTCAATGCCGGCCAGAGCGATGTAACGAGCGACTACTGGCAGGGCGATGAAGCCAAATGGCAGAAAACCTTTCTCGTCGGACCGGATGCGGTTTTCATCGACGAGATCGAGTTCGATGAATCCACCGAGATGTTCCAGACCCAGGTGAGTGTCAGTATCGCCGATCCGGCGACGGGTGACGCCATCGGCGCTGTCACGATCGGACTCAATGTCGAGGAGCTTCAATAGAGGGGCGCTGCACCCGATCAGATGATCGAATTCTACCGACTTGCGCAATTCCCGATCTTCTGGTGAGTTGGAGATCGTCCGGAGGGGTCATGGATGGGCTCTCCGGTCTGGTAGTCGGGAGGACCCCGCAGCCGAAGGCAAGGCCGCAAAGGCATGTCCGGCCGGGGCGAGGAAAAGTCGGAACGGATCATGGCGAGCAGCAATGCATTCGGGGCCAGGAACGTGCCCGGACGGCCCGAGGATGCCGATCCTGCCCTGTCGAGGCGGGATCGGCCATCCACCGGAAGAATGGAGGCACTGCGCCTCTCGTTCATTCGCCGGCTTCTGGCGCGGATCGACCGGGGACATCTGTCCCTGATCATGCCTGGCGGTACGGAAATCGAGATCGAGGGGCGGTCTGCGGGGCCGTCGGCTTCCATCAGGCTCCACAGCGGCCGGTTGCTCGATCGTTATCTCGCCAACGGCGCTGTCGGCTTTGCCGAGGGATATATCGACGGCGATTTCGACAGTCCGGATCTTGCGGACCTGCTCGAACTGCTCGACCGGAATGCGGTCGCCTGGGAAAAGAGCTATCATGGTCCGTGGCCAGCGCGGTTCCTGCGCTTCTGCCAGCACTGGCGCAACGCGAACACGAAGACACAGGCCGAACGCAACATTCACGCGCACTATGATCTCGGCAACGATTTCTTTGCGGCATGGCTCGATCCGTCGATGACCTATTCCTCGGCATTGTTCGAAAACGGCGCGGTCGGGCTGGAAGCGGCGCAGCACGCCAAATACGAGCATCTCTGCGGCATGATCGGCCTCGATGACGGGCACCGGGTGCTGGAGATCGGCTGTGGCTGGGGTGGCTTCGCCGAACATGCGGCGCGCTCGCGCGACTGCCACATCACCTGTCTGACGATCTCGAAGGCCCAGTTCGAATATGCGAGGCAGCGGATCGAGAAGGCGGGGCTCTCGGACCGGGTGGAGATCCGCTACCAGGACTATCGCGATGTCGAGGGCGATTTCGACCGTATCGCCTCGATCGAGATGTTCGAGGCGGTGGGCGAACGCTACTGGCCGGACTATTTCGGCAAGATCGCTTCCCTGCTCAAACCCGGCGGCCGAGCCGGATTGCAGATCATCACTATTGCCGACCAGCATTTCGAGACTTATCGAAAGACGGCCGATTTCATCCAGCGCTACATCTTTCCGGGTGGTTGCCTGCCGTCGCCGGCGGCACTTCGCAGGGAGTTCGCGAAGGCGGGGCTTGGTGAATTGTCATGGCACGAATTCGGACGTGACTATGCGCGGACG
Organism: Geminicoccaceae bacterium; assembly: GCA_020446285.1. Lineage (GTDB taxonomy): Bacteria > Pseudomonadota > Alphaproteobacteria > Geminicoccales > Geminicoccaceae > JAGREO01. The sequence goes on along the minus strand of JAGREZ010000284.1, from coordinate 8,243 downwards.
CTCGCGATCTGGAACAGGCGCTTCCAGAATGTCTGGGATGAGCTCAGGCCACTCGGTTTCGACGAGCGTTTCAGGCGCATCTGGCGCTATTACCTCGCCTATTGCGAGGCGGGTTTCCGGACCGGTTCGACAGATGTGATTCAGGTCTCGCTGCAGCGGGCCTGATCAGGGCGCTGGCCGTGCGGCCGCTCGAAGCGTGACCGGTGGCGCCAGTTCGCCGAGACGTCCGTCGATGGCGGACCGGGTCGGCTGTGCGCTCTGGGCGCCGATGGCCTCGCAGGAAAGTGCGGCTGCGACCGATGCGCGGTGCAGGGCATCCGGGATATCGAGGCCTTCATCGAGGAAGGCGGCGAGAACGCCGGCGAATGTGTCACCCGCGCCCGTGGTATCCACCGGCCTGACGGCAAGCGCGCCGACCCGCCATCCGGCATCCGCCGAAATCGCCATGGCGCCGGCGCTGCCGAGCGTGACGATGCAGACGAGGCCATGCCGGCGGGCAAGCTCGCGGGCAAGGATCTCGAGAGGTGTCGTCTCGTCGCCGGCAACCATTCGTGCCTCGATCTCGTTGACGATGAGGATGTCGAGCGCATCGAGTGTCGAGGCGGGAATCCGGCCGGCGGGAGCGAGATTGAGGATGGTGCGCGCACCACGGGCCGCTGCCCGTTCGAGGATACGGAATGTTTCTTCCGGGCGGATTTCGTTCTGGCAGAGCACGGTTACACCCGGCCGGAGACGTTCGTCCGCGATCTGGTCGCTGCCGGTGTCGAGATTGGCTCCGCTGGCGACGATGATCGCGTTTTCGCCCGCCTTGTCGATGCCGATCACCGCGATCGCCGTCGGTTTCGCCGATATGGCGAGATCGTCGATGTTCATGCCGGTCTCGCTCAGGATCCGCCGCAATTCCGCGGCATGGCCGTCATCGCCCAGATGACCGACAAAGACGACCTCGGCGCCAGCGCGGGCCGCCGCCGCCGCCTGGTTGGATCCCTTGCCGCCGGGTGCCATCTCGTAGGAAGGACAAAGGACCGTTTCGCCGGGCGCGGGCAGTTTCTCGACCTTGAACAGAAGATCGGCGTTGACCGATCCCGGCACCAGCAGCATCGAAAGTCTCCCTGAACTGTGTCCCGACGATTATCGGCGTTGCCGGCTTTCTGTCCAGCGCGGATCGGGTATGCGCAAGGTCAGCGCAGGGATGTGAAGTCGGACAGAGGCTGCGGACGACCGAGAAGGAAGCCCTGGACTTCATGACAGCCGAGTTTGGCGAGCAGCGCGAGTTGCCCTTCCTGTTCGACACCCTCGGCGGTCGTTGATTTGGCGAGCGACTGGCCGAGGCCGACGATGGCCGAAACGATGGCCTGCGAATCGGGATCGTCGTCGAGCCGGTTGACAAACGAGCGATCGATCTTGATCCGCGAGAAGGGAAAGCGGTTGAGATAGGCGAGCGAGGAATAACCGGTGCCGAAATCGTCGATCGAGAGCTGGATGCGGAGCCTGGCGAGGGCCTCGAGCTGCCGCCCGACCTCCGCGAGCGCCGGATCGAGAAACAGGCTTTCGGTCACCTCGATCTCGAGCCGTTCCGGTGGAAGTCCGGTCTCGTTCAGGACCGCCTCGACGAACTCGACAAAGCCGGGATCGCAACGCAGCTGTACGACGGAGACATTGACGGAGAGCCGCAAGGTCTCCGCTGCATCGTTTCGTCCGGTGAGTTCGAGACAGGACTTGCGCAGCACCTGACGGCCGAGCTCGCAGATCAGGCCGGTTTCCTCGGCGAAGGTAATGAAGGCTCCGGGCGGGACGAGGCCACGCTGCGGGTGGCGCCAGCGCACGAGCGCTTCCAGTGCGGTCAGGCGGCTTGTACCGATCTCGAAACGCGGCTGGTAGTGGATCTCGAGCTGATCCTCCTCGAGCGCACGGCGCAATTCCCGCTCCAGCCACAGACGCTCGCGACCGTCGATCGGGCTTGCGCGCTGGCTGAAGACGAGATCATTGCCACCGATTTCCTTGGCTCTCTGCAAGGCGCTGTCGGCATGGCGCAGGAGTTCGTCGGCGGTTTCGCCATCGTCGGGATAGATCGCCACACCGATACTCGCACGAAGGTGCAGCTCCTCGCCATGGACGACGATCGGGCGGGTCACGATCGAACGGTAATGGGTGAGGCGATTGAGCACCTGTTCACGGCTGCTGACATTGCAGAGCACGAGCGTGAGCTCGTCACCGCCCGTCCGGCCGAGGCGATCACCATCGAGACAGGCATCGTCGAGCCTGTAGCACAGTTCGAAGATCACATGGTCGCCGGCGGTGTGTCCGAGGGCATCGTTGATCGCCTTGAACCGGTCGAGATCGAGAATGGCGACCGCGCAGCCCGGATTCCGCGTGCCGATCCGTGCCACGGTCTTGGCGAGATGCTGTTCGATGGCCTGCCGGTTGGCCAGTCCGGTAAGTGAATCGCGCAGCGCCCGGTGGCTGATCTCGTCGACGAGCTTGCGGTCCGCGGTGACATCGGTGAGAGCGATGACCGTGCCTGTGCTCTCCTTCGATTCCAGCTCGCGGCAGCGCGAGCGGAACGTGCGTTGACGGCCCTGGCTGTCGCACAGCGTGAGATCACGATCATCGCCCAGTTCGCTCGCGGGCAGCACGCTGCCGAGATCGAGCGAGGCGAGATTTTCGTCGGGAAGTCCGAGAAGATCGACCGCCGCATGGTTGGCATAGACGATTCGACCGTCGGTCGTCACGGTGATGACCGCATCGGATATCGCTTCGAGAGCCCTGTGGGCCCTGTGGGCAGCTCGCGTCGAGCGACGGTAACGCTTGAGCACACCGAATGAAGCCACCGTGGCGATGCAGAAAAGAGCGATCGATGCGGGAACGACGACGGGAAGAACGAGCTGGAGTGCTACGAGCGCAAGGGCGGCAATGGCAAAGGCGAGTGCCGGCGCCAGCAGAATGACGGCAAGGGTCGGGCCGGCGATGATGAACGGCAGGAGTGCCGCGACGGTGAGTACTGCCGAGAATGTGGCAGCCGATCGGGGCATCCAGAGCATGCGATGTTCGTCAAGCGTGGCAAGCATCGCCGATTGCACGAACCCCACGGAGACGAGTTCGGGACGATTGTAGTTGCCGAGCCAGACCTTGTTGACGAGACCTTCGGCAGACTCGCTGACGATGACCATGCGGTCGTTCAGGATCCGTGGATCGATCGTGCCATTGAGCAGGCTGGCGGCCGAGATGATTTCAAGATCGTTCAATCCGTTGATCCGGGGCAGGATCGGTACGAAATTGGGCGGGAAGTCGGCGGTTCCGCCGGCGATACCGAAGACCGCATGGGCGAGCGAACTCTTGATCATGCGCCTGACGCGCATGTCGGTATCGGTTGCGATCTGGGCGTCACCGAGGGCGGCTGCAACATCGGCGAGACCGGAAAACGGAAGGACCTCGGCAAACGGTCCGCTCTTGTCATTTCCGGCCTGGGGAAGTGTCGCGAGAGCGACATTCCCGGCATTGGCGACGGCCGTCACCAGTTCCATGTCGCCGACAGGATCGGTCTTCGACATTTCGGCGAAAACGACATTGATACCGATCGAGCGGGCGCCGGCGCGGGCGAGACATCTGACGATTTCCGCATGAACGGCGCGGGACCAGGGCCATTGTCCCAGTTCGGCAAGGCTGTGTTCGTCGAGTGCGATGATCGCCACATTCTCGAAGGTGGGAGACGTGGAAATGCGGCGCAGGAGATCCTGTCCGACGAATTCCTCCTGTTCGAGACCATGGAAACGGGTGACCGTCGCAGCGAGGCAGGCGGCAAGCAGTACGATTGGCAGACGGTCGCGGAGCAGCCTGCCCAGCATGATCAGATCAGGGCCAGCAATGCCAGGAGAGGCAGGAGCGGCCAGTATGGCCAGGGCTGCACCTCGACCTCCCGCGATGGACCGAAACCGCTCGAATATCCATCCTGCTCATAGGCAAGCATGCGGACGTGATATGTGTCGGGAATGAGACCGGCGAGAGAGATGACAGGCTCATCCACCGTCTCGTCACGCACGACATCCCTGAACGCCCCGTCGCGGGCAATCTGGTAGCGGAAGGTGCGGTCGGTGTTCGGCAGGTTGAGGCGAAGCCTGTGATCTTCCTCATCGAAGCGGACAGTGCGCGGATCCGGCGGCGGCGGCGGTTCCTCGAAGGCAACCCGGCGGATCGCGCTGAACGGAACGGGCCCGCCCTGATCGTCGATACCGGCGACCCGCCAGTAAAAGGTTCCTTCGCTCAACCCCTCGACCGGAAAGGACTCCCCGGCAATTCCGTCGACATCGAGTTCAAGCACCTCGAAATTGGGTGAGAGCGAGCTCTGCAGGCGATAGGCACTGGCACCGTCGGCGGGATCCCAGCGAAGCTCCGTGCGGTCGTCGCGAAGGATCCGGTCTTCGGGCGGCGCGATCGGGCGGGGAGCGAGCGGACGGGCATCGACCTCGAGCGGCCAGCTTGCGTCATATCCCTCGATGCCACCGCTCGTGATCGCCCGCGCCATCACCTGATAGTCCCCGTCATCGAGAACCTCGATGCCGAAGACGGGTTCGACCCCGGTGACGTCGACAAGTGTTGCAAGCGGGTTGGCGGCCGGTACGACGCGCACGCGGTAGGATGCGGCGCCATCGACCGGTTCGAAGGCGATGCGCACGGGCAGTTGCCGCTGGGGCCCGTCGTCGGTGATGGGGACGGGCGGTTCGGGCAGGGCTGTGGGCGGCTCCGGTTCCTTGCCGATGTCGGCGGCCGTGCCGTAGCCCTTGTCGACGGCAAGAGAGCGGTCGGCGGCTTCGACGATGACCTTGCCGGTGAGAACCTCGGTGGTGCCACGATTGCCGTCACCGAGAAGGCTGGTTCGGATCTTCGTGCCGCGAATGGCCGAAATGAGCGCCGGAGACTGAAAGTTGAAGCGGGAGTCGTTCTCCGGCTTGCGCTGCACATCGGCATCGAGACGGCCGCTTTCCAGACGGATCAGCACATCGGCCGCCTCGGTACCTTCATATGTGTCCAGTTTCTCGAGGACCACCCGGGCATTTTCATGCAATGTCACCTTCGAGCCGTCGACGAAGGTCAGTTGCACGGTCGCCTGCGGCGCTGTCTCGATGACCGCACCGGCTTCGATCGTCGTACCGGTGTCGAGTGGATGCCGTTCGGTATCCGTGACATAGGCCTTGCCGGAGACCGACGACACCATTGCCGGACCGGGCTTGCGGCGCAGCCATTTTCGCGGAATCGCGAGCCGGGTTCCGGGCGGGATTGCCCGCGGACGCTCGATATTGTTACCGGCCTGAATGTCCGGCCAGCGCTTCCAGTCGGTAAGAAGCCGCCGACTGATCGACCATATGTTGTCGCCCGGACGTACCTGATAATGCCAGACATTGTCGTCGAGAGCAGCGTCGTCGAGAGCAGCCGTATCCTGTCCGAACGAATTCGAAGAGGCAGTGAAGGATAACACTAGCGTCAGCGAAAGCAGCAGAGGCCACCGCCAATAAAGCGCCATTACTCCAGGTCCGACGTGGTTGAGGGTCTACCGCTTTTTATTAATCCTCTGGTTTATAGCACCGCAGAGCGGATTGCACCAACGGTTTTGCATCAAATGAAAAGTCCACCGCGACGAAGCACGGTGGACCTTGCAAAAGACGAAATTTCGTGAAAGTTCAGCGCTTTGAGAACTGGAAGCTTCTGCGGGCCTTCCTGCGACCGTACTTCTTGCGCTCGACCTGACGATCATCGCGGGTGAGGAACCCGCCTGCCTTGAGGGCCGGGCGAAGAGCCGGGTCATGATAGGTGAGGGCGCGGCTCAGGCCGTGCCGGACAGCACCGGCCTGACCCGACAATCCACCACCGGTGACCGTGCAATAGACATCGTACTGGCCGACCCGGTTGATCGTCTCGCAGGGCTGCGAAATGATCATCTGCAGTGTCGGGCGAGCGAAATAGGCGCGCATCTCGCGACCATTCACGACGAACTTGCCGCTGCCGGGCTTCACCCAGACGCGAGCAACCGACTCCTTGCGTCGACCGGTCGCGTAGGACCGTCCAAGCGCATCGATCTTCGGCTCGGCGATGGAGGGCGAGGTCTGGACGGCGCTGCCGTCGGACAGTTGGGCAAGCTTGGAAAATGCCGTCTCGGCCTCAGCCATTTGCCGCCTCCAGCGTGCTGTTCTTGGAGTTCATCGAGGCAATGTCCAGCGCCTTCGGCGACTGAGCCTGATGCACATGCTCGGCACCGGCATAGACATGCAGCTTGCGCATGACCTGGTTGCCGAGCGGACCCCTGGGGATCATGCGGCGGACGGCGAGTTCGATCACCTGCTCGGGGCGCTTGCCGCTCAGCATCTTTCCGGCGGTCGACTCCTTGATACCACCAGGATAGCCGGTGTGCCTGAAGTATGTCTTGTCGGTGAGCTTGCGACCGGTCAGGGCGACTTTCTCGGCATTGACGATCACGATGTGATCGCCGCAATCCATGTGCGGCGTGTACATTGCCTTGTGCTTGCCGCGCAGGCGGTTGGCGACGATCGAGGCCAGACGGCCAAGGACCAGGCCTTCGGCGTCGATCACGAACCATTCCCGCTCGATATCGCCGGGCTTGGCGCTGTATGTCTTCATGATGTTCCCGGGCTCTCAGGGGACCTCACGAGACAGACATCAGCAACGGGTCTCGAGGCGGATGCTGCCGACGCAAGGTCAACGAAACAGTTGCGGGCACCCTCGGGCGCCCGTCAGCGGTGCGCATCACTAGAGCCCGAATGCCCGCATGTCAACGGCCAATCAGGCGACGCAGGCCGCCATGGCGAAGGATCGGCAGGATCATGAACGCGACCGCGCCGCAGAGCAGGGCAAACCGTATGCCGATCGCATCGGCCAGTGCGCCGAGCGCCAGCGCACCGATGGCGGGTGCGGCGCGAAACGTGATGCCGAACAGGCTCATGACCCGACCGCGCAATTCGCCCGGAACGGCGAGTTGCATCATGGTCTGTGCATTGACACCGGAGCCGACGAGGCAGATGCCGGCAAGGGCGGTAAAAAGGAGCGAGAGCGCGAAGTTCGGTGCAAGCGCGACCGCGATGGCGGCGAGTGCGGCACCGGTGAGCCAGCGCAACAGTGCCGGAATGCCCGGTTCGCTTTCCATGGTGGCGACCGCGAGCCCGCCGAGAATGGCGCCGAGCCCGAGGGATGCGCTCAGCATCGCGAGGCCGGCCGCACCCATTCCGTGCACGCCATCGGCGAGGGCCGGAAGCAGTTCGCCGAGCGGACGGATCAGGAGCGCTCCGGCGACGATGAGCACGAACAGTCCGCGGATGCCCTGATTGTCGAAGACGTAGCGTATCCCCTCGGCGATCTGCGTGAGGAAGGGTGCGCGGGTTGCGTGACGTTCGTCGGGGATGGGCCTGATCGTCGACAGCGCCAGCAGGAAGGGAATGTAGGTCAGGGCGTTGACGAAGAAGGCCCAGGAGGTGCCGAACGAGGCGATGATCAGGCCGGCGATCGCCGGACCGATGAAGCGTGCGCCGTTGAAAACCATGCTGTTGATGGCAATGGCCGGGCCGATGAGGTCGCCGCGCACAAGCTGGGGAATGAGGGAAAGGCGGGCGGGCTGATTGAGCCCGACGAGCACCCCGTGCAGGGTGGTCAGCACGAGAAGGAGATGAATGCCGAGCATCCCGGCGCCTGCGGCCAGCCAGAGAAGGATCGCCACCGCGAACATCGCCGACTGGAACGCCAGCATGAGAAGGCGCCGGTCGTGCCGGTCGGCAAGAACCCCGCCGACCGGCCCGATGAGAAGTGCCGGAAAGAGGTCCGCGAAGGCGACGATACCGAGCCAGGCCGAGCTTCCGGTGAGATCCCAGGCAAGCCAGCCCGTTGCCGTCCGCTGCATCCAGTTGCCGACCAGCGATACACTGTTGCCGGCGACATAGCGGGCATAGGCCGCCTCGCGGAAGGCCATCTGCAGGTTGCGCAACCGGCGCGCATCCGCCATCAGCCGGTTCCGGGCGGAATGGCGTATGTGCCGGTGGCGTGTGCGGTGGGGCTCGTGGCGTGCTCGCTCTCGATCGTGACCTCACCGACGAACAGCGAGCGGCCGAGCTTGAGGTTCCGGCCACGGGCGATGAGGGTTCCCGGTTGCGGCTTGCGCAGGAAATGGATGTTCATGTCGGTCGTCACCGCGAGTGACACCGAACCGATCATCGACAGGCAGACGCCATAGAGCGTGATGTCGG
>JAGREZ010000283.1:5086-10291 GCA_020446285.1 Geminicoccaceae bacterium | reverse complement strand
GCTTCTTGTACAGCTCCACCGAATATTGATGCAGCTGCCCTACCGAATAGGACATGTTGAAGAGCGGCAGCAGGCCCGCGGCATGCCAGGTGGAACCGGCGGTGAGTTCGGTACGCTCCAGCAGAACGGCGTCCGTCCAGCCTTCCTTCGCCAGATGATAGAGCGTGCTCACGCCGACCACGCCGCCGCCGATCACCACAACCCGAGCCGTCGTCTGCATGTCTCGTCACTCCCGGATATGTTTGCCTGTCGCGTGGAGGCGATCACTAGCGGATCATACGGCCGCCGAAAGCCCCCGAGGCGACCGGAAAGCGTTCACAAGCGACATGCCACTTCCACCGATGTTGCACTGCAGCGTCGTTGACAGCGCGCGCAACGGGGTCCCAGAGTGGAGCAATCGAACGGGGGAAACGGAAAGGGGCGGTCGATGGCGGAAAAGGCTGCGGCGATCAGCACAAGGCTGAACTGGTTCGTGGAGCGCTTCATCGCCTTCTTGATGATCGCCCTCGTTCTCGATGTCTGGCTCGGCGTCGTCGCCCGCTATGCCCTGCGTGCGCAGATCCCATGGACCGAGGAACTGGCCCGCTATCTCATGATCTGGGCCGCATTGCTGGCAATCTCCGCAGGCATCGCCCGGCGCGAGCATATCGGCTTCAACATGATCCTGGCACGCTTTCCCGAAGGCATGCAGAGGATGCTTCTGCTTGCCTTCGACATCATCGCCCTCGGCTTCTTCCTGTTCATGCTGATCTACGGCATCGGCATGACGATGACGGGTGCGAAGCAGTTCGCCATGATCTTCGACATGAGCATGGCGATGCCCTACGCCTCCGTGCCGGTCTCCTCCGCACTCGCCGCCATCCAGCTCGTGCTCGTGGCGATCCGCGACCGCGGCCGGCTGCACCACCTCGAAACCCGCGAAGAACTGGTCTGATGATCTGAAAAAGGAAACAAGATGGTCGTTCTTGCCCTCTTCTTCATCCTGCTCTTTCTCGGCATGCCCATCGGTTTCACCCTCGGCCTCGCCGGCCTTGCCGGAATCATCGACGCCGGCGGCACATCCTTCCTCTCGATGGCGCCCAAACGCTTCTTCGCCGGGTTGAACCTGTTCCCCTTCCTCGCCATGCCGTTCTTCATCCTCGCAGGCGAGATCATGAACCACACCGGCATCACCCACCGCCTCGTGCAGTTCGCCGAAACGCTCGTGGGTTATCTGCGCGGCGGCCTCGCGCACACCAACATGGTCGCCTCGGTGTTCTTCGCCGGCATCACCGGCGCCGCCACCGCCGATGCCGCCGCCTTCGGCAAGACCCTCGTTCCGGCCATGGTCAAACAGGGCTACAGCCGCCCCTTCGCCTGCGCCGTCACCGCCGCCGGCTCGATCATCGGCCCCACCATTCCCCCCTCCTCGCTCATGGTCATCTACGGCTCGATCATGGGCGTTTCCATCGGCGGCCTGTTCGCCGCCGGCATCCTGCCCGGGCTGCTCATCTGCCTCGTCTGCATGTGCATCATCGCCGCCATGGCGCGGCGGCTGAACCTGCCCAAGGCGGCCAGCGCGCCGAGTCTGATGGACATCCTCAGGGCGTTCCGCTCCTCGCTCGTGGCGCTCATCATGCCGCTCATCATCCTCGGCGGCATCCTCGGCGGCATCGTCACCCCCACCGAAGCGGCTTCCGTCGCCGTGGCCTATGCGCTCTTCGTCGGTGTGGTCATCTATCGCGCGATCACCTTCGACGACCTCGTCCAGATGCTCATCCGCACCGCCCGCGTCACCGGCGTGATCTTCCTCATCATCGCCTCCGCCTCGGTGCTCGGCTGGTGGCTCGCCTTCGAGAAGATTCCCCAGGCGCTCGCCGCCGGCTTCCTCTCGCTCTCCAGCGATCCGTCCATGATCATCCTCATGCTGCTGGCCATGCTGCTCGTCATCGGCATGTTCATGGACATCACCGCCATGCTCATCATCCTCGCCCCGGTGCTCGCCCCGCTCACGGCATCGATCGGCATGGAGCCCGTCCACGCGGGTGTCGTCTTCGTGCTCGCCCTCAACATCTCGCTGATGACTCCGCCCGTCGGCGCCTGCCTCTTCGTGCTCTCATCGGTGACCGGCGAGACCATCGAACGCATCGCGGTCAGCCTCTGGCCCTTCATCATCGCCGAAATGGGCGTCCTTCTGGTCATCGCCTTCTGGCCGGACCTCACCATGTTCCTGCCGAGATTGCTGGGCTTCTAGTACTCGGGTGAGTGAACGGAGTGAATGCGCCTGAGCACCAGAGCGCCCGGCATTCCCGGCGTCGACGCGCCATCAGGGCGAATAAAGATTCGTCTGCGGGCCTCGGTAGCGCTCGAGGAGTTCCTCGTCGACCTCGCTGCCATCGGCGAGGAAGGGGAGGATGCCGCGGCGCAGCGACTGGCCGCGACCGGCCTCGATCTGTGCATCCGAGCGGGTCACGCGCTGTGACATCCTCCGCCCCCATCGGGCCAGATATTCGTACAGACGGTCGATCTCGGCCTCGTGTCCGTCGCCCTTGGCCAGATCCCTGAATTCATCCGGATCATTCGCGAGATCGAACAGCAGGGGACGGAAACCGCCCTCGGCGTGGATCAGCTTGAAACGGCCGTCGAAGACCATGAAGAGCCGTGCATCACGCGGTTTCAGGCCCAGCTGCACACATTGTGGCGTGGCCGAATAGTCATATTCGCTGATGACGAAATCGCGCCATGGCGGCGTCTCGCCACGGATCCAGGGCATGAGCGAACGTCCCTCGATGATGTGGTCGGGTACCGTTCCCCCCGCCGCCTCGACGAAGGTTGCCGCCAGATCGATGCTCTCGACGAGCGCGCCGCAGACCGTTCCGCGCGTGGCATCCGCCTGCCTGCGCGGATCAAAGACGATGAGCGGGATCCTGACCGACGGGTTGTGGAAGAAATCCTTCTCGCCGAGCCAGTGATCGCCCAGATAATCGCCGTGATCGGAGGTCAGCACGATCATCGTGTCGGCGAGCCTGCCCGTGGATTCGAGGTGATCGAGCAGCCGGCCGAGCTGGTCGTCGCACTGCCGGATGAGCCCCATATAGGCGGGAATGACCTTGTTCCTGACCTCGTCGCGGGCGAAGGCCCGTGCCACGCGGCCCTGCATGTAAGCGCCATAGACGGGGTGCGGATCCTCGCGCTCGATCCCGCTTCGCAATGCCGGCGGCACATGCCCGGCATCATACATGTCATGATAGGGAGCCGGGACGATGTAGGGCCAGTGCGGCTTGATGTAGCTCAGATGCGCGAGCCAGGGGCCATCGGCGCTGTCGATGAAATCGATGGCGCGGCCGGTGAGCCATGGGGTCTCGCTGTCCTCCTCGCGGATGTTCGCCGGCTTGTCGTCATTGGCGAAGATCCAGCCGGTCGCGATCTCGCCATTCTCCACGCCGGCATTGGCGAAATCCGCCCAGGGGTTCTCGCCCGGATAACCCTTCGATTTCAGATATTCATTATAGGGCGAGCGTTTCTCGTCATAATACCCGTCGGGGCCGTAGGCCCAGAGGCCGTCGTCACGGATCCGGACATCGAAGCCGCATTCGGCCTGTCGCGCGCCGATCACGCTGTCCGGGGCGAGGCCGAGCCGTTCCATGCCCTTCGCATCGGCCTTCATGTGAGTCTTGCCGATCAGCCAGCAGTCCATGCCGAGGTCGCGGAGGTGATCGCCGAGCGTGATCTCGCCGACGCGAAGCGGAACGCCGTTCCATTGCGCGCCGTGGCTGGAGGCGTAGCGTCCGGTATAGAAGCACATTCGCGACGCGCCGCAGATCGGCGATTGCACGAAGGTGTCCGAAAAGCGCACACCCATGGCCGCGACGCGGTCGAAATTCGGTGTGCGCAGGTGGGGATGACCGGTGCAGCCCAGATAGTCGAAGCGCAACTGGTCATACATCACGAAGAGAATGTTCATGGAGTCCGTTCAGCGGCCTGTGAAGAAATGTGGAAAACGTTCCCGGAGCCGGTGTACCCGTTCGAAGGATCCGGAAATATGGACGCGCAGGCGTTCGCGCGCCAGATCCGCATCGCCGTCGCGGATCGCCCTGAGGATCCCGTCATGCTCACGGGCGATCACCTTCATCTTTCCCGCCAGCGGCAGCTCCAGCCGGCGGATGCGCATCAGGTGCCCCGAGCGCGCCTGCAGCTGGTCATGCAGGTTGCGCATGTCGAGAGCGTCGAACAGCGTCCGGTGAAAGGCCCTGTCGATATCGTAGAACCGGGCCATCCGCCCGAGATCGCCGGCACACCGCACGAGGCTGTCATGCAGGGTGCCGAGCCGGTCGAGCACCTCCTTCGGCCGCGTTTCTGCGATGCGGCGCACGAGTTCCGTTTCCAGCGCGACCCGCAGCAACTGCGTCTCGGCCATTCTCGCCGTGTCGATCAGCGAGACGACCGTGCGCGACTGCCGGAAGATGTCGACCAGTCCCTCGTCCGCCAGCCGCAGCATCGCCTCGCGCAACGGCGTCTGGCTGGTTCCGTATCCGCGCGCGAGCTCGGAGCGGTTCAGGGTCAGCCCCGGTGGCAGTTCGAGCGACACGATCCGCCGCCACAGATCCGCATGGATCCGGCTGGCCGCCGACGGCTCGCCTGCCGTTCGCGGAACGCTTCCCGTTTCCCACGAGATTTCCGTCCATTCGGACAAACCCGCAGCCTCCCGATGGGGTCTTTCCCCGATTGTATATCGGCCGAATCCCTTGCCGGAAATAGGGCACTGATATATCAGTCTGTCCAGTCCCGCTCGCCAGCGCGGCGCGACGACACGATCAGGATCGAGAAAACTCGAGGGAGACTGAACATGAAATTCAAGGGCCTGACCGCTCTGGCGGCTGCCATGGCCGTGACGGCGGCTGCCGGCTTCGCCGGTGATGTCGCCGCACGGACGCTCAAGGTCCAGACCAGCTCCAATGCCAGCCACTTCTCGCTGGCCTATCTCAACGAGGTCTGGATTCCCAAGCTCAAGCAGATGACCGGTGGCGAGGTCGAGATCGAGTTCCTGCCGATCGAGGCGGTCGTGCCCCGGCGCGAGACCCCCGAGGCGGTGGGCATCGGCATTCTCGACGGCCAGTACACGGCGGTTGCCTATTTCTCCGGCACCGATCCCGGCTTCGCGCTCATGGGCGACCTGATCGCCGGCTATGACCGTGCCGACCAGATCCAGTATCTGTGCAGTGCCGG
>JAGREZ010000283.1:0-5025 GCA_020446285.1 Geminicoccaceae bacterium | reverse complement strand
TGCACGGCCTATTCGCGCGAGGCCTTCGTCTCCAAGGTGCCGATCAACGGCGTCGCCGATCTCGCCGGTCTCAAGATCCGCTCGCCGGAAGGTCTGGCTTCGGACGTCTTCAAGCGCGCCGGCGCCGCACCTGTTGCCCTGCCGACGTCGGAAACCTATGGCGCGCTCGAAAAGGGCGTGATCGATGCGGCCGACAATTCGTCCTACACCAACAATGACGCCAACGGCATGCACAAGGTGGCGAAGTTCCCGATCTTCCCGGGAATTCACTCCATGCCGATCCTCGATTTCACCCTGAACGCCGATGTCTGGGAAGAGATCGGCCCGGAGAATCAGGCGATCCTCGAGGTCTGGTGGGAAGCGGCGATGAACGGTTTGCGCATGCGGACCGAGGTCGTCGACCAGCAGCTCGTCGCCCGTGACAAGGCCGGCGGCGACATCACCGTCATCGACTGGCCGCTCGACGAACGCGCCAAGCTGCGCGAGATCGCCGTCGAGGCGTGGCAGGATTTCGCCGCCAGCTCCGAGCTCGGCCAGGAAGCCTTCGACACGCACATGAACTTCATGAGGGAATCGGGTCTCCTCAAGGAAGAGTGAGGCACGACAGGGCGTCCGTTTCCGCGGGCGCCCTTTCCCTAGTGCTCAGGCGCATTCACTTCGTTCATTCGCCCGAGCACTAGCTCCTTGTTTTTGCATCAATTTATCCAGTCAGATCAGTATGATCCGTCTGGATTGATGCACGAGCGTTGTGACAAGACCATGCGGGACCAACCCGCGATGATCCGGGGAGCGCGCGGTTCATGAGCACGACATACGAAAAGGGCCTGCAGGAAAGCGATACCGAACTGGCCAACCCCGACCCGCTGCACGAGGAGCCGGCGGTCAGGAAGGCGGACTACACGCCCGTCGATCACGTCAGCCATTTCACCGGCGTCGCCATCTCCGTCTTCTATCTCGTCGCCGCCGGCGTGACCATCTGGGAGGTCTTCTCCCGCTATGTGCTGCACGAGCCGACATTCTGGGCGTTCGAGATCACGATGATGCTCTGCGCCGCCGCATGGATGATGTCGTCCGGCTACATCACCCTTCGCCAGCGCCACATCGCCATCACCGTCTTCAGCTCCATCGCCTCGCCGGCCTGGCGCTGGCGGCTCGAATTCTTCGCGCTCGTGGTCGGCGTCATCGCGCTCTACCTGTTGCTCGCGGATGCCTCCGAACGCGCCTACAGCAGTATCGTCAAGGTCGACCGTACCGGCTCCGCCTTCAACTCTCCCAACCCCATGATGCTCAAGACGCTCATGACCGTGGGCGGCTTCCTCTACCTCTCGCAACTGCTGGTGAACCTGCACCGGCACGTCACCTCGAAGACCGCAAAGACCATCGTCAAGGTCGTCGCCATCTACATGGCGATCTATTTCACCATCGGCCTGCTCGGCTATTTCCTCGGCGAGGACAGCATCTTCGGCATGCTGCGCGAATACCTCTCCGAGGCCGGCAAGGCTCTCGACCCGAGCAAGGCGCTGCAGATGCGATCCTACGATCTCGGCGTCATCTCGATCATCATGGTGGTGCTGCTGGTCGTGCTGATGATGACCGGCATGCCGCTCGGCATCGTCACCCTCTTCGTCTCGGTGCTGATGGCCGTCGCCTTCTTCGGCCCGCGCGGGCTCTTCCTCGTCGCCTCGAATGCCGCCGGCCTGCTCGAACATTATTCGCTCGTCGCCGTGCCGTTCTTCGTGCTCATGGCCTCGATCCTCGAACGCGCCGGCATCGCCGAGGACCTGTTCGACGCCATGTCGATCTTCGCCGGCAACATGCGCGGCGGCGTCGCCGTGCAGACCACCGTCGTCGCCGTCATCCTTGCCGCGATGTCGGGCGTGATGGGTGGCGAGATCGTCATGCTCGGCCTCGTTGCCCTGCCGCAGCTCTTCCGCCTCGGCTATGACCGGAAACTCTCCATCGGCCTCATCTGCGCCGCCGGCTCGCTCGCCACCCTGATCCCGCCATCGATCACCATGATCGTCTACGGCCTGTCGGCCGAGGTCGGCATCGGCGACCTGTTCATGGCCGGCGCCATTCCCGGCCTGATGCTCGCCTTCTTCTACGCCGCCTATGTGCTGCTACGGGTCAACATCAATCCGAAACTCGCACCGACCGCCGCCGAGGCCGCCGAGATCAGCGGCAGGACCCAGGGTCTGACGAGGGAGCGCCTGATCGCCGTGGTGCTCTGCGTCTTTCTGATCGGCACGGTCATGGGCTCCATCTATGGCGGCATCGCCTCGGTCACCGAAGCCGCCGCCGTCGGCTGCATCGGCTCGCTGATCGTCGCCGCGGTACGCAACAGGATGAACTGGGATGTCGTCTCCGGCGCACTGATGGGCTCGATGGCTACCGTCGGCACCATCATCTGGCTGGTACTCGGCGCCATCTCGTTCGTCGGCATCTTCAACCTTGTCGGCGGCGGCGATTTCATGCGCTCGCTGTTCCTCGATCTCGGCCTGACGGCGATGCAGACCATTCTCGTGATGATGCTGATCCTCGTGATCCTCGGCACCTTCATGGAATGGATCGCGATCATCTTCATCACCGTGCCCGTATTCGCCCCCGTGGTCATGCAGCTCGCTCCCGAACTGGGGCTCACCGAGGATCAGGCGAAGATCTGGTTCGGCATCCTGTTCATCATGAACATCCAGATCTACTTCCTTTCACCGCCCTTCGGCCCCGCCTGTTTCTGGCTCAAGTCGGTGGCACCCAAGGATGTCACGCTGCAGGAGATCTTCATCTCCGTGCTGCCCTTCATCGCCCTGCAGATCATCGGACTCGTGCTGGTGATGATGTTCCCCCAGATTGCCCTGTGGCTGCCCGAATTCCTGAGGAGCTGAGACCATGGTCGGACGCGACAGTCGTGAAGATATCGATGCCTACGGTCTCTGGCCCTGGCTTTTCGGCTGCGGCCTCTCGGCCATGCTCATCTGGCTGATGTTCACCCTGGCCAAAAGCATCTCCTGATACTCCCGCCAGCCGCAACGCCCGGACCCGGACGGACTTTCAGCTCACGGCGAAGAGCTCGTGGAACGCCTTTGCCCCGCTCTGCGAGAACGTCACGACGCGCGTCTTTCGATCCCGCCTCGCCCATGACAATTCCTCGAAGCGGGCGAGGAAGGCTCTCCCGAGACTGCCCGCGAGATGCGACCGGCGCTCGCTCCAGTCCAGGCATTCCCGGCAGACCGGCGCGCGAGCCTTGCGCAAGCCATCCATGTCGATCCCGAACCCTGCCGCGAAGGTCGCGCCGGTTTCCGTCAGCGCCAGTCTTTCGCCTTCCGGAACGAGATACCCCCGAGCCATGAGGCTGTCGAACATCCGCGTTCCCATGTCTCCGGCCAGGTGGTTGTAGCAGACACGCGCCCGGCGCAGCTCGGCGTCCCGGGGCCCGGTGCGTATGCGCAAGTGGCCCGCCCCCGCCGCAAGTCCCATCAGCCCCTCCAGGACATGCGCCACTTCGTCGGTGGCAAGCACGAAATATTTGTGCCGCCCCTGCCTGCGGGGGCGCAACAGGCCGCCTTCATCGAGCTTCGAGAGATGAGAACTGGCGGTCTGGATCGTAACCCCGGCTTCTTCGGCCAGCTCGCTCACCGTCAGGGCCTTGCCGCTCATCAGCGCGGTCAGCATGTTGGCGCGGGCGGGATCGCCGATCAACGCGGCGACACGGGCAATGTCAGGACCTTCTTTCATGGTTCGATCATAATCGAAGCATAAGCGAAACTCAAACCTGCAGACTGCGCATGACACCTCGGAATGGAGTCCGTCATGCTCACCTGCATCATCCGCTACCACATCGACCCGACGAAAAAGGCCCTCTTCGAAGACTATGCCCGCAACTGGGGTCGGGCGATCCCGCGCTGCGGTGCCGATCTGATCGGCTACTACGCGCCTCACGAAGGATCTTCGACGCTCGCCTACGGCATCTACAACGTGGCCAGCCTTGCCGACTATGAAGCCTATCGCGCCCGGCTCGCGGAAGATCCGCTCGGTCGGGAAAACTACGAATTCGCCCAACGGGAGAAGTTCCTGCTCCGCGAGGACCGGACCTTCCTGAAACTCGCATCCGCACCGCACGGAGACAGCAGATGATCGCCGTGATCTTCGAGGTGCGACCGGCCGAGGGGCGCAAGGGTGACTATCTCGACATCGCAGCCGGGATCCGGCCGATGCTGGACGGCATTGACGGCTTCATCTCGGTCGAACGGTTCCAGAGCCTGACCGACCCGCGCAAGATCCTGTCATTGTCGTTCTTCGAGGATGAGGAGGCCATCGCCCGCTGGCGCAACCTCGACGCCCATCGGGATGCCCAGACCGAAGGGCGCAGCGGGGTCTTCGACGACTACCGCCTTCGCATTGCCCGTGTCGTCAGGGATTACGGGATGTCCGACCGCGCGCAGGCTCCGTCGGACAGTCGAAAGGTGCATACGCCATGAGTTCGGCCGGCCTGCGGACCGAATTGCTGCTACTGGCCCTTCTCGCACTGCTCTGGGGGTCGTCCTACCTCTTCATCAAGATCGCCGTCGCAGAGATACCGCCCGTCACGCTGATCGCACTTCGCGTTCTCGGCGCGGCCATCTTCCTGCTGCTGGTGATGGGCGCCCGATCCGCGTCATTGCCGCGCGATCCGCACACATGGCGGATGCTGCTGTTGCAGGCCGTGTTCAACAGCATTGGCGCCTGGACGGTTCTGGCCTGGGGACAGCAATATGTCGATTCCGGCCTCGCCAGCGTCCTCAACTCGACCTCCCCGATCTTCGTCTTTTTCATCACGGCGCTCGTGACCCGCCATGAATTGCTCGGCGGGCGCAAGCTGGCAGGGGCGATTCTCGGCGTGTTCGGGGTGGCGATGATCGTCGGGACAGACACCTTGCGCGGTCTTGGCGATCAGATGGCCGGACAGATCGCCTGCCTGATCGGGGCTGCGCTCTATGCCGGTGCCGCGATCTACGGCAAACGCTTCGTAACCGGTGCAAAAGACCGGGC
>JAGREZ010000282.1 GCA_020446285.1 Geminicoccaceae bacterium | reverse complement strand
CATGGTCGGCGGGTCCCGTCAACGCTTTCACTCTCTGGGACCCGGACAAGGTCAGGGTGGTGAAGGGCGAAGAACATGTCAGGCAATACAACAAGACGGAAAACAGTGATCGGAGATGGTGTGAAAAGTGTGGAGGCCATCTGATGGCAGGGCATCCGGGCCTCGGCCTTACGGATGTCTACGCGGCAATCATACCGAGCCTCGAATTCACGCCGGGCATCCATGTGAACTATGCTGAAACCGTGCTTCCCATGAAGGATGGCCTGCCGAAAATGAGAGACTTTCCTTCCGAATTCGGCGGTTCGGGAGAGACTGTTCCCGAGTAGGTCGAACGTGCGGCCGGTCATTGTCATTGCCGGCCGTCTTGATCCGGCTCCGGCGCGTGGCCGTTCCCGGGATATTGGTTTCATCACTGTCGGTTCGTGCGGATCAGAAAAGACGATAATGGTCGCGCCAGACGCGGAAACCGCCCTCGAAGGCGTTGGCATTGTCGCCGGGCGTCGCGTGTTCGGGCATGTGCCTGAGCTTCTTGAGCGCGCCGCCGCCGATGACGACGCAATCGGCGACGAGCGCCTTGCGCAGGCGCGCGGTAATGTCATGCACGGCCTCTTCCCAGGCCTTGCGGCCGAGCCGGTCGAGCCCCCTTCGGCCGATGCAGTCCTCGTAGGTGTATTTGTCCCGGTAGGGCAGGTGGGCGACCTCGAGCGGCATGGCGATGTTCTCGACGACGAGGGCGGCGCCGAGCCCGGTGCCGAGGCCGAGAAAGAGCATCTTGCCACCGGCATGGGAGGCGATCGCCTGCATCACCGCATCGTTGACGAGCCGCACCTCGCAATCGAAGGCCGAGGCGAAATCCATGTCCTTCCAGCCGCCGCCGAGATTGTGCGGCTCGAGCAGGAGGCGATTGTTGCTGATCGGACCGGGACAGCCGATCGTCAGCCGGTCCCACGACCAGTCATGGGCCAGTTCGCGGATGGTCGTGACCGCATCCTGCGCGGAAAAATCCGGTCCGGTCGGGGCCTTGCGTCGCTCCTCATGGTCGCTGTGGCGGATCTTGAGGTTTTTTCCGCCGATATCGACGGCCAGAATGCCCGGTTTCATTTTCATTCCAGAAGTGGGTTTTCCGAAATCGTCAGGTGCAACCGTGAGTCGATCGAACGGGAATTGCTGTCAAGCCCCGGAGCGCTACCCGCGGTCGGGCTTCATTCCGTGCTCTTGATGGCGATATGGTGACGGATCACTTCGTCGATGATGAAACGCTGGAGCTTCTCGGCGAAATCCGGATCGAGGTCCGCCGCGATCGCGCGCTTGCGCAGGCGTTCGAGCATTTCCGCCTCGCGTTCGGGATCGCCCGGCGGCAGGTTGGCCGTCGCCTTGAGACGGCCGACCGCGCGGGTGAGCTTGAAGCGCTCGGCCAGCAGATGAATGACGGCCGCGTCGAGATTGTCGATGCTGTGCCTGAGTTCGCCCAGTCTGGCGAGCGCTTCGTCGTGGTTCACGTCGCTTCCTTTCCCTTGTGGCACCATCGAATGGTCATCGTCATGCGCAATGCCGCGCATGTCCGGAGGTCATGCGGCATGCCGGCCTCCGAGTTCGTCGGCGATGTGTGCCTCGATGATCTCGCGGATATCGCCGTCGGCCTCGAAACCGAGCTCGCGCGCCCGCACCGCATTCACACGCGGCGCCCAGCCATCGACGATATGCTGGATGGCGGCATCGGGCACATGCTCGATGCGGTCGACCGCTGCCGGCCCGGCGATCTCGCCGAGCGCCTCGATCATCGCGCCGATGGACACCGTGATACCCGGGAGCACGAGACTGCGGGTCATGCCGAGCCGTTCCTTCGGCAATCCGGCCGCGTGGATGAACGCGCTCACCACCCGGCGCGGCGAGAGGATGTACATTTCACTGTCCGTCGTGACCGGACAGATAGCCTTCTCGCCGGCGAGCGGTTCTCGCAGGATGGAGCTTGCGAAGGTCGATGCCGCCTTGTTGGGCTTGCCCGGACGCACGACGATGGTCGGCAGGCGCAGGGACAGCCCGTCCACCAGCCCCTTGCGGCTGTAATCGGCGACGAGCAGTTCACTTGCCGCCTTCTGTCCGCCGTAGCTCGTCTGCGGGGTGAGGTGGGTATCGTCCTCGATCACCGCCGGCATGTCGCCGCCATAGACCGCGACCGAACTCGCGAACACGATCTTCGGGCAGGTGCCGAGCGAACGCAGGGATTCCAGCAGGTGCCGGGTACCGTCGAGATTGACCCGGTAGCCGAGATCCATGTCGGTCTCGGCATTGGCGCTGACGATCGCCGCGAGGTGGAAGACGAGATCGAATCCCTGCGACACGAGCCCGTCCACGGCCTGCGCATCGGTGATGTCGAGCGTACCGGTATGAAGGCGGGCATCCTTGCCGGCACCGGTGGTCTCGACCACGTCGACCACGTCGATCCGCTCGATCCTGCGTCCGCCGACCTCGCCATCGGCGAGAAGCCGCGCTGTCAGCTTCCTGCCGATGAAGCCTCCGCCACCCGTTATCAGCACGCGCATGTCCGTTCCTCCTCCCCGGATTGATCCCGGGCCCGAAATGATTCGCCGGAGCCCGGGCGCAACTTAGCGTCACAGGCGATGGAACAGAAGGCCTCACCGAAGCGATTGAACCGGCGCGCCGGGCCTGTCACTCTGCG
>JAGREZ010000281.1:2913-5591 GCA_020446285.1 Geminicoccaceae bacterium | reverse complement strand
CCGTATTCGGTGTCGTTGGCGCGGGCAAGCACCTCCTCCTCGGTGTCGAAGGGGGCAATCGCGGCGACGGGGCCGAAGGTTTCCTCACGGAAGATCAGTGCCTGCGCGGGAACATCGGCGAGAACCGTCGCCTCGAAGAAGAGCGGTCCGGCCTCGTGCCGTCTGCCGCCGCAAAGAAGCCTTGCACCCCTGTCGAGCGCATCCCTCACATGCTCCTCCTGCTTGGCCACCGCCCTTTCGTTCATGAGCGGCCCGAGATCGCGATCCTCGAAGCCGGGGCCGATGGTCAAGGCCCGCGCGCGCTCGGTGAAGCGCCTGCAGAATTCGTCGACGATCGAACGCTCGATGAAGAAGCGGTTGGCGCCGAGGCAGTCCTGACCGGTCGTGGCAAACTTCGCCTTGATCGCCTCGTCCACGGCCTGGTCGAGATCGCAATCGGCGAAGGCGATGAAAGGCGCGTGACCGCCGAGTTCGAGTACCAGACGCTTCACCGTGGCGGCCGAGCGGCGATAGAGCAACTTGCCGATCTCCGTCGATCCGGTGAACGAGAGCGCGCGCACGCGAACATCGTCCAGCCACGGTTCGACCACAGTTGCGGCATCGCCGGTGACGACATTGAACACGCCGGCGGGCAGACCCGCGCGTGTGGCCAGTTCGGCCAGCGCCAGAGCGGAGAAGGGCGTTTCGGCGGACGGGTGAACGACGGTGGTGCAGCCGGCGGCGAGCGCCGCGCCGGCCTTGCGGGTGATCATCGCCGAGGGGAAATTCCATGGCGTGACGAGTGCGGCGACCCCCACCGGTTCGCGCCAGAGTTCGACTTCGGCGTCGGGCAGGTGCGAGGTCACGCCCTCGATATTCGGGCGCTTGGCCTCCTCGGCGTAGAATTCGAGAAAGGCGGCGGCATAGTCGATCTCGCCGCGCGCCTCGGAGAGCGGCTTGCCCTGTTCGGCGGTCATGATCCTCGCCAGATCCTCGCGATGCCGGGTCATCAGTTCGAACCAGCGGCGAAGCGGTGCTGCGCGTTCCTGCGGCGTGCGCGCGGCCCATCCGGCGAAGGCTCGCTGCGCCGCATCCACGGCACCTGCACTCTCCCGCGCCGAACAGTTCGCCACCTCGCCGACGGCTTCTCCCGTCGCCGGATCGCCGACCGTGAAGGTCGTCTGGTCGAAGGCGGCTTCCCAGCGGCCGCCGATATGGGCGAGGTCGCGCAGGAGTGCGGGATCTTTCAGGGACAGCCGCCCGGCACACCCGGTCGCCCTTTTCTCAGGCATGTCGGTCATGGCACCGCTCCCTTGTTCCACCACGCTTCGGTGGAGCC
This sequence comes from Geminicoccaceae bacterium, assembly GCA_020446285.1. Classification (GTDB taxonomy): domain Bacteria; phylum Pseudomonadota; class Alphaproteobacteria; order Geminicoccales; family Geminicoccaceae; genus JAGREO01. The sequence continues at coordinate 4,273 of JAGREZ010000281.1, read as the reverse complement.
GTTTCTAGGCGCTTTCGGGCGGGATATCGTCCAAAGGGGCGGGGAACCGCAGGGGATTCAGCTGTTTTTCGCCGTCCTTGCGGTCATTCCTGTCGTGCGGAGTCGAGCAGGATGTCGAGTGGCGGTGCGGCGGGACCCTTGACCGCCTTGGTGACGATATAGGTGAAGTAGCGTTTGAGCCCGGCCCCGGATTCGAGCAGGTCGTCGATCAGGCGCTGGTAGCTGTCGATATCGCGGGTGACGACCTGGAGCAGGTAATCGAAGCCGCCGCCGATGGCCCAGCAAGCGGTAATCTCGTCGCGGGCCGCGACCGCGCGCTCGAAGGTCTGGAACGATTCCGCGCGATGCGCCTCGAGTTCGGCGAGGACGAAGACGGCGACATGGGGGCCGAGCTTCGCAAGGGCGATGTCGGCGCGATAACCGGCGATCAGGCCGGCCCTTTCCAGCCGCTTCAGCCGCTCGCCGCAGGGCGTTGCCGAGAGGTTGACCCTCGTTGCGAGTTCGGCCTTCGAGATCCGCCCCTCGCGGGAGAGGATCTGCAGGATGCGGATGTCGCGGCTGTCGAGGGCGAATGTCATGCGCGGACGTTCCATCGCGCGAACGGCATTGTCAAATGATCCATTCTGCCTCTACTTTGTCTCATGACAATATGGCCCCCGAAGCGGGACGCGCTGACGCGTCCGACCTATCGTTCCCTTGCCCAATGCCTCGTCGAAGCCGTCAGGAGCGGTGCGGTACAGCCGGGCGCGCGGCTGCCGACCCACAGGGCGCTCGCCTACGATCTCGGCCTGAGTGTCCAGACCGTCAGCCGCGCCTATGACGAGCTCCGGCGGCTCGGCGTGATCCATGGCGAGGTCGGGCGCGGCAGTTTCGTGCGTTACCGTCCGGTGGATGCGAGCACGCCATGGCACAGGGGGATCCCGCAATCCGGCGTCATCGACTGTTCGATGCTGGTTCCGGTGACCGGCGGTGCCCAGGCCGACTACATGTCGCGGACATTGCGCGAACTCGCTGCCGATCCGCCTGAATCGATGCTGTTCTCGTTTCGTCCGCGCGCGACGCTCGAAGCGCATTGCCGGGCGGCGCGGGACTGGATCGCGCGGTGCGGTCTCGATGTCGAGGCCGACCGTATCGTGCCGAGCAACGGTGCGACCGCGGCGATGCACGTCGCGCTGATGACCGCGGTATCGCCGGGCGATCTCGTCGTCACCGAGGAGATGGGGCACCATACGCTCAAGTCGCTGACCCATGCGATGGGGCTGCGGCTGCGCGGCGTCGCCATCGACGGTGAGGGGATCCGGCCCGATGCGCTCGAATCGCTGAGCCGTTCGAACGAGATCAAGGCGGTCTTCGTTCATCC
>JAGREZ010000281.1:0-2852 GCA_020446285.1 Geminicoccaceae bacterium | reverse complement strand
CGCCGCAATCTGCTCATCATCGAGAACGACGCCTGGGGACCGGTGCAGCCCGAGCGATCGCCGCCGCTGGCGAGGATCGCGCCGGAACGCACGTTCTACATCACCGGACTGAGCAAGTGCCTGCTGCCCGGCCTGCGCATCGGCTGGCTGGTTCCGCCGGGCGAATATGTCCACACCGCAAGGGCGCGGCACCTGGTCTCGCAATGGATGGCGACGCCGCTGATGGCGGAAATCGCGATGCGCTGGCTTGTGGATGGTTCGGCACTCGAACTGCTGCGCTGGCAGCGGCAGCAATTGCAGCGGCGCAATGAGCTTGCCCTCGGAATGCTCGGCGATGCGGAGATCCGCAGCGTGCAGAACGGGCTTCATGTCTGGGCGCCCCTGACCCAGCCATGGCGGGAGGAGGATTTCGTCGCCCATGCCCTGCAGAACGGTGTTGCCGTCGCTTCGGGTGCAAACTTCGCCATCGAGGACACACGTCGCCATTTCGGTGTGCGGATCGCGCTTGGCGCCGGATCGGAGGACGATCTGGCGAACGGCCTCTCGATCATCGCGCGTCTTCTGCGCAGCGAGCCGGAGCCTGCCGTTCTTCCCTTTTGATCCTGTCACGCGGAGGAGCACGCGCAGGGGAAGGCCGGCAAATCGTGATTGTCATGATCCAATAAAAAAATTGACTTGGTTCAATGTCTGTCTGACCGTGAATCCGGGACGATGAGCGTCGGCCGCCACATCCGCGCCGGCTTCCGTCGAAAACAAGGGAGAGACAGGCCATGAGCAAGAACAGCTTGATTTCCGGCGTTGCCGCCGGAGCCCTCCTGTCGGTCGTGGCGATTTCCGCCGCTTCCGCCGATACCTGGCGCTACGCCTTCGAGGAGGCGATGGACGAGGTGCAGGGCAAGTATGCGCAGAAGTTCAAGGAAGAGATCGAGGCCAATACGGATCACTCGATCCAGCTCTTTCCCTATGGCACGCTTGGCGAATCGGCCGACATCATGGAGCAGGCCCAGGCGGGAATCCTGCAGTTCGTCGACCAGTCACCGGGCTTCACCGGCGCGCTGATCCCCGAAGCGCAGGTGTTCTTCGTGCCCTATCTCCTGCCCACCGATCAGGATCATCTCGCCCGGTTCTACAAGGAATCGAAGGCGATCAACGAGGACTTCCAGGGACTGTACGCCGATCAGGGGCTGGAGCTTCTGGTGATGTTCCCCGAGGGCGAGGTGGCGATGACCACCAAGGAACCGGTGAAATCCTGCGACGATCTCAACGAGGTCAAGTTCCGCGTCATGACCAATCCGCTGCTGGTGGAGAGCTATCGGGCCTTCGGCGCGACGCCGACCCCGCTGCCCTGGGGCGAGGTCTATGGCGGGTTGCAGACCAACATCATCCAGGGTCAGGAAAACCCGACCTTCTTCCTCTACTCGACCAAGATTTACGAGGTCACCGACCATATCACCTATGTCGGACACAACAATTTCACCACCGCGGTGATGGCCAACAAGGATTTCTTCGACGGGCTCGACGATGCCGACAAGGAGGCGATCCAGAATGCCTCGGCGGCGGCCTATGACTATATCGTCGGCTACCAGAAGGGGCTTGCGGACAGCGAGCTCGACAAGATCCGTGAAGCCAAGCCGGAGATGACGATCACGGTGCTGTCGGAGGAAGAGCGCGCCTGTTTCAAGGAGGCGGCGAAGGAGGTCGAGGCCAAGTTCATCGAGATGACCGGCGAGAGTGGTCAGGCCATCCTCGATCAGCTGAAGGCCGATCTGGACGCAACGGCCCAGTAACGAAGGCCGGAAAGGGACACGGGGCGGGCGGCGCTTCCCGTGCCGGCCCTGTGTCCATCGGCGCAGCAGGTGACAACACGCTGTCGGGGGAATGCCGGTGACCGCTGTCGAAAAGCAACCAGAGTCCGGACCGGATGCAGCGCCGGCGCGTCCGGCGAATGAAACGGCGCTGCCGGGCATCCTCGGTGTCATCGACATCGCCATCAGCCGCATCGAGGCGGTGATGCTCGCCGTCGGCGTGCTGCTGATGGCGGCGAATACCATCGCCAATGTCCTCGGGCGTTTCGTCTTCCAGTCGAGCATCTTCTTTTCCGAGGAGCTCAACCGGATCCTCATCATCCTCATCACCTTCGCCGGCATCAGCTATGCCGCGCGTCAGGGGCGGCATATCCGCATGTCGGCGATCTATGACGCGATGCCGGCGGCGCTGCGCAAGACGATGATGGTGGGGATCGCGCTCATCACCTCGGTCTGCATGTTCCTGCTCGCCTGGTACGCGATCACCTATATCGGAACGCAGGCGGGACGCGGCCGTGTCCTTCCGGCACTGCAGATTCCCGTCTGGTGGACGCTCGTCTGGGTGCCGGTCGGCTTCTTCATGACGGGCATGCAGTATCTGCTCACCGCCATCAGGAACATGACCGGGAAAGACATCTATCTCTCGACCAGCGTGCTCGAGGGGTATGAAGAAGACGAGCTGGAGATCTGAGAGATGGCGCTGACGATCTTCTCCATCATGATTGTGCTGCTGCTGCTCGGCTTTCCGATGATGATACCGCTCATCATCGGCGCGTTCGTCGGCTTCTACACCATGTTCAACGGTTTCGATCAGATGGAGACCATGGTGCAGCAGATGATGGCGGGCATCCGCCCCGCCTCGCTGATCGCCGTGCCGATGTTCATCTTCGCCGCCGACATCATGACGCGCGGCCAGTCGGCCAACCGCCTGATCGACATGGTGATGGCCTTCGTCGGCCATGTGAAGGGCGGGCTCGCGGTGTCCACCGCTGCCGCCTGCACCATGTTCGGCGCGGTCTCCGGCTCGACCCAGGCGACCGTCGTCGC
>JAGREZ010000280.1:5300-5458 GCA_020446285.1 Geminicoccaceae bacterium | reverse complement strand
TTCGACGGCCTCATCATCACCGGCGCGCCGGTCGAGCTCATGCCCTACGAGGAGGTGAAGTACTGGGGCGAACTGCAGGCGATCCTCGACTGGTCACGCACCAACGTCCATTCGTGCTTCCATATCTGCTGGGGCGCGCAGGCGGCCCTCTACCATTT
>JAGREZ010000280.1:0-5255 GCA_020446285.1 Geminicoccaceae bacterium | reverse complement strand
TATGTGATGGAGCGCCGCGATGCCGCCCGGCCGGGTCTCCTGCGCGGTTTCGACGATTATTTCCTCGTGCCCGTCTCGCGTCACACCGAGATCCGCCGCGAGGACATTCCCGCCGATGCCGGTCTCGAAATCCTCGCCCGGTCCAATGCCGCCGGGCTCTGTCTCCTTCAGGACGCGCGCAATCGCGAGACATTCATGTTCAACCATCTCGAATATGATACCTTCACCCTGATGGACGAATATCGCCGCGACCTCGCCACCCGTTCGGACGTGACCCTGCCGGTCAACTATTTCCCCGACGACGACCCGGACAAGTCGCCCCGCAATTGCTGGCGTGCCTACGCTCATCTCCTGTTCGGCAACTGGGTCAACGAGATGTACCAGACCACGCCCTTCGACATGGAGCGGATCAGGCGGTAACAGGGCGGTGATCCGGCGGGCCCGGAGGCCGTGCGCGGACCCGTTGCGGCTGCCCGGAGAAAGATCGCCCGGCGGTGCGAAAGGTGCTATGTCACGAAACGGTCATCAACGTGATCGACAAGGAGCCCCGTGAACACAGGGCCCAGGCAGGGAGTTTGACATGTTGAAATCGTGGACACGCAGGCTTTTCGCCGGCGCGGCGTTGTCACTGACCATGTTCGGCGCGGGTATGGTTCCCGGCATGGCCAGTGCCGAGGAGATCGTTCTCGATCTCTGGTCGCGGGCGGACCGCAGCGGACCCCTTCGCGCCGGCAACATCATTGCTGCCGCCGACGAACTGAACCGGATGCTCGCGGCCGCCGGCAGCGACAAATCGGTGAAGATCGAGGTATTCGAGAACAACGCCAAGGGCTTCGACGACGACGCGCTCGACATGATGAAGGCGTTCGCGGTCGACAAGGGCCCGGACATCTATGTGCTGGCGCACGAGTGGATCGGCGCGTTCGTCGAGGAGGGCTATGCCTACAGGCTCGACGATCACATCGCCGCCAATCCGGAGCTCTATGGCGACATCATCGAAAGCCTGTGGCAGTCGGTGAGCTACAAGGGCGGCGTCTACGGTGTGCCGCAGGATTCCGAAGTGCGCATGTTCTTCTATGACAAGGAGATGCTGCGCGCGATCGGCAAGGATGAGGCGTTCATCGAGGGCCTGCCGGAGGCGGTCAACAGCGGCGAGTTCACCATCTACGACATGACCGACCTCGCCGCCGAGGTGGTCGCGGCCGGTGTCGCCCAGCAGGGCATTCTGCATCGCCCGAATGTCGGTCCCGACTTCCAGATGCTGCTCGCGAGCTTCGGCAACGACATCTATGACGAGGAGAACAACAAGCTGCAGGTCTCGGAAAAGGGTCTGACGGCGTTCTTCGAATGGCTGAAATACGCGGTCGACAAGGGTGTCATTCCGGCCAACATGACGTCATGGGACTGGGATTCGGTGCATGCGGCCTTCCGCGCGGAAAAGACCGCCTTCATCAAGTTCCATGGTATCTGGAACGTGCCGGCGCAGCTTGAGACCCGTGGTCTCGACAAGGACACCTACTTCAAGGCGATCGGCTGGACCAATGCTCCGGCCGCGGAAAAGGGCGGCATGCCGGCCAATCTCAGCCACCCGATCATCTATGCCGTTTCCGGCAAGAGCGAGCATCCCGAACTTGCGGCCTATATCGTCGGGCTCGCCAGTCAGGACGTGCTCAATACCGAGCATGCGGTGACCACGGGACATACGCCGATCAATTACGGGCAGACGGCGATGCCGCGTTTCGTCGAGGAGGGCTGGGCGCTTCGCGCCGGCGCGCCGATGCTGCAATACAGCTCGTTCATGCCCAATCATGCGATGATCGGTCCGTATAACGGTCTCGTCTACAAGGGCATTCAGGGCGTCGAGACGGGCAAGCTCGAACCGGCCGATGCCGCCCTGTTCGTCATCGAGGAGATGCAGAACGAGCTTGGCGACGAACTCGTCGTGCTCGACTGATCCGCCAAGCAACCGCAACAGGCGACCGGCCGGAGTGATCGTGCTCCGGCCGGAGCCGGCTCCGGACGAACGCCTTGAGTGCGCAATCCCGACAGTGGCAGAACATGGCCATCTTCCTCGGACCGGCCATCCTCCTGCTCGCCCTGTTCTTCCTCCTGCCGGTCATGGTCGATGTCTTCGTCGCCTTCACCGACATGGGACGGTCGCTGAAGATCAGCGAAATGACCACCGCCAATTTCGAGCGGATGCTGACCGGCGACCGGCGCATCCTGCCGACGCTGGCGCTGACCGCGGTCTATGTGTTCCTCACGCTGGCCATCTTCAACGTCACCTTCGGCCTCATCCTGGCACTCGCGACAACGGCCGTTCCCGACCGGATCGGCGGGTTCTTCCGGTCCGTCTGGCTGCTGCCGCGCATGAGCCCGTCAGTGGTCTACGCGCTTTTGTGGATCTGGGTGGCGAGCCCGACCGAACGCGGCCTCATCAATCAGGTGCTGCATGGATTTCTCGGTTTCGGGACGATCGACCTGCGCACCGACTATCCGGTGATGCTCATCGTCATCGCCAACGGCTTCATCGGCGCGTCGATGGGCATGATCATCTTCACCAGTGCCATCCGTTCCATACCCGAGCACCTGTTCCACGCGGCGCGCGCCGACGGTGCCGGGCCGCTCGCCATTACCTGGCACATCACGCTGCCCGCCATCCGCTGGCCGCTCTCCTTCATCACCGTCTATCAGACGCTCTCGCTCTTGGTGAGCTTCGAATATATCTGGCTCATCACCAATGGCGGACCGTTCTACGACACCACCGTCTATGCGCTCTATGTCTACAAGCGGGCGTTCGAGAACGGGCAATATGCCTATGGTGCGGCGCTCGCCTTGTTGCTGGTGGTGATCGGCATCGGCGCGTCGCTGGCCATGTGGCGCTTCTTCGACATGAAGCGGCTGCTGCAGCATCCGCGCATCGAGGTGCATTGAGATGGCCGCCACGCGCAAACCCGATCAGGCCGAATGGGATGCGCTCGCCGCCCGCAGCCGCTCCGAGGCCAGACGCAATCAATCGCTCCTGATCGCGTTTCTGGTCACCGTGTCACTGCCGGTGCTGCTGCCCTATTTCTGGATGTTCACGATCTCCGTTTCGGCGAAGACCGGCGGGGTCGAATCCATCGTCTTGTGGAAATCATCGGCGATCCTCGTTCCGACCATCGTCGGCATCGGCCTCGTCAACGCCTTCGTCGGGGACCGGATGAGGAAACTCTATGCGGCCGCGGCGATCGTCGTGGCGGCGGTGCTGGCGATCTTCATCTCCATCGGCGACGAGCTGCATCTGGGCAACTACGTCTTCCTGCACAATTCGAACTTCGTGCAGGATCTCGAGGGCAGGCGGCAGGCGACCACCGAAAGCCAGTTCCCGTCGGTCTGGCTGGCCTTCGGCAATTCGCTCATGCTGGCCAGTGCCCAGACCGTGCTGGTCCTCTTCGTCAGCACCCTTGCGGGCTACTATCTCTCCCGCTTCCAGTTCGCCGGGCGGCAGGCGTTCCTGCAAAGCCTGCTCATCCTTCATGCCTTTCCCGCCATGACGCTCATCATTCCCATATTCCTCCTGATGTACTGGAGCGGGATGCTGGACACGCTCACCGGTGTGCTGCTGGTGGTGACCACGCTGGAATTGCCGTTCGCCATCTTCATCATGAAGGGCTTCTTCGACGCCGTTCCCTGGGACATCGAGATGTCGGCGCTCGCCGACGGCGCGTCGCGGCGACAGGCCTTCTTCATGGTGGTGCTGCCGCAGGTCCGCGTCGGCATGCTGGCGGTCGGCGTGTTCGCCTTCATCAAGGGATTCGAGGAATATGTCTTCGTCCGCACGCTGCTGTTCGACAAGCAGAACTGGGTGATGAGCCTCTACATCTTCTGGGTCAGCGACGACATCATGGGTGTCGATTACGGCATCGTTGCGGCGGTCGCGGTATTCTATGTCATGCCGTCGGTCATGCTCTACCTCTTCTGCCAGAAATATCTGGTGCAGATGAACATCGGCGGCATCAAGGGATAGGTCATGGCACGCATCGAACTCTCATCCGTGACCAAGAGCTGGGGCGATGTCGTCGCGGTCGAGCCAACCGATCTGGTGATCGATGACGGCGAACTCGTCGCGATCCTCGGGCCTTCGGGCTGCGGCAAGTCGACGACGCTGTTCATGCTGGCGGGCATCTACGCGCCGTCCGGCGGCGAATTGCGGTTCGACGGGGCCGTGGTCAACGAGGTCGAGGCGCGGCATCGCAATGTCGGTATCGTCTTCCAGTCCTATGCCCTCTATCCGCACATGAATGTCCGCCGGAACATCATGTTTCCGCTGAAGTTCAAGGGTGTGCCGGCCGCCGAGGCGCGAAGGCGGGCCGAGGAGACGGCGCGGCTGGTGCAGGTCGGGGAACTGCTCGACCGCACGCCGGCGCAGATGTCCGGTGGCCAGCAGCAACGCGTGGCGCTGGCGCGTGCTCTCGTCAAGGAGCCGCAGCTTCTCCTGCTCGACGAACCGCTCTCCAATCTGGATGCCACGCTCAGACTGTCGATGCGTTCGGAGATCAGGCGGCTGCAGCGCCAGCTTGGTGTCACCACGATCCTCGTTACCCATGATCAGGTCGAGGCGACCACCATGGCGGACCGGATCGTCTGCATGTCGAAGGGCCGGATCGAGCAGGTGGGCAGTGTCGACGATCTCTTCCTCCGGCCGAAATCGCTCTTCGTCGCGAGCTTCATCGGCGCGCCGCCGATCAATCTGGTCGATGCGAGGGCGGAGGGCGGACGCCTCGCATTGCCGCATCAGGCGGTCGGGACGAAAGCCGGAGACGGTGATGTCGTCATCGGCATCCGCCCGGAAAATGTCGCCCTCGGCGCGCCCGACCGGGAGGGCTGCCTTGCGGCCACCGTGTTGCAGGTCGAACCGATGGGGCGCGAGACGCTCTATGTTCTCGACAGCGCGCTCGGCCGCCTCCATGCCCTCGAACATGGTGCGCAGAGGCGCTTTCGCGACGGCGACAGGGTCGGCTGCGAGCTGCCGCTTTCGGCAATGCTGCTCTTCGACAGGCAAAGCGGGCTTCGCATCGAGGAGCCGGGGCTTGCTGCGGGATGAACGGCCTTGCGCTCGACGGACCGTTCGGCCGTGTGACGCTGAAATGGCACAAATGCCGCGATGTTGCCGACCGGCCGGCACATTGCCGCGAGAGCCTCGCGCTCGGCCTGTCACGGGGTGCCATGCTCGAGGTCGACCTGCAGCCGACCGCCGACGGCCACTGGGTCTG
>JAGREZ010000279.1 GCA_020446285.1 Geminicoccaceae bacterium | reverse complement strand
CGCGCCTCGATGCCCTTGGCCGCGTCGATCACCATCACCGCCGAATCGACCGCCGACAGCGTCCGGTAGGTGTCCTCGGAGAAGTCCTCGTGGCCCGGCGTGTCGAGGAGGTTGAAGGTGCATTTGCGATAGTCGAAGGTCATGACCGAGGTGGAAACGGAGATGCCGCGCTTCTGCTCGATCTCCATCCAGTCGGACTGGGTGCGCCGCCTCTCGCCGCGCGCGCGCACTTCACCCGCGAGATGGATCGCACCGCCCATCAGGAGAAGCTTTTCGGTCAGCGTGGTCTTGCCGGCGTCGGGGTGCGAGATGATGGCGAAGGTCCGGCGACGGGCCGCCGCCTCGCCGGCGGTGAGCTGTTCGGCACTCAAGGGATCGGTTGCTCCGGTTATTTTGCTCGACGATGGCCGTCTGACCGGGCGGTAGCGTTGCGATGATCGCAGGTCAACCCCGCCATGACGTCACGATGCTGTTGACGGGCACAGTCGATGCCGTGTCATGTGGGATTGCCGTCGCCCGCACGCAAGCCGTGAAGCGCGCGGATGGAGGTCTGCGGATCCGGGAGGGACAGGTCTTGGAAGAGGAACCCGACATCGCGCGGTTCCGGCAGTTGCTCGGGCAAAGGCGCCGTGAGGTGCTCGAGTTGCTGCGACAGACGGAGAGCGACCGTGCTCCGGTCGAGCTGGATCAGACCCGGCTCGGACGGCTTTCGCGCATGGATGCGATGCAGGTTCAGGCCATGGCGCAGGCTGCCACGCGCCGGCGCGAGCAGGAACTCGGCCGGCTCGAGGCGGCCCTGAAACGCTGTGACGACGAAACCTACGGCGAATGCCTCGCCTGCGGCGAGTTCATCGCCATCGCCCGTCTCGAACTCGATCCCGCCGCCACCCTCTGCATCGCCTGTGCACGGAAGTAGACAGGGACGATACGGGTCGACGGACGGGATCAAGGAAGCCAATTCCCCCTGGCCAGTCTCTCATCCGTAGATTGGAAACGCCTTGCAGAGTTCCCTGACCTTCGCGTGTGTTGCCTTCTCGACGTCGGCATTGTTTTCGGCACCGTTGGTGGCGAGGCCGTCGAGGACATCGGAGATGAGGTGGCCGATGGTGCCGAACTCCCGCGTACCGAAGCCGCGGGTCGTGCCTGCCGGGGTGCCGAGGCGGATGCCGGAGGTGACGGTGGGTTTTTCGGGATCGAATGGCACACCGTTCTTGTTGCAGGTGATGCCGGCGCGCTCCAGGGATTCGGCAGCTTCGTTGCCCTTCACACCCTTGGGGCGGAGATCGACGAGCATGAGGTGGTTGTCAGTGCCGCCGGAGACGATGTCGCAGCCGCGTTCGACCATGACACCGGCAAGCGCCTGTGCGTTGGCGACGACCTGCCGCGCATAATCCTTGAAGCCGGGCTGGAGCGCCTCGCCGAAGGCGACCGCTTTCGCGGCAATGACGTGCATGAGCGGGCCACCCTGGAGGCCGGGGAAGACGGCGGAGTTGATCTTTTTTGCAATGTCCTCGCGGTTCGTGAGGATCATGCCGCCGCGGGGGCCGCGCAGGGTCTTGTG
>JAGREZ010000278.1 GCA_020446285.1 Geminicoccaceae bacterium | reverse complement strand
TCGTAGGGCGAGAATTTCCAGTTCTTGTCGGGATTGTCGATCCGCTCGAGAAAACGCTTCTTCTGTTCGTCCTTCGAGACATTCAGGAAGAACTTGAGGACTTTCGTGCCCTGCCGCCCGAGATAGTCCTCGAACTGACGGATATCCGAAAGGCGGTGGTCGAAGAGCTTCTTTCCGACCACCTTTTCCGGCAGCCGCTGCCCGTCGAGAATGCCCGGATTGACGCGCACAACGAGCACTTCCTCATAGTAGGACCGGTTGAAGATGCCGATCCGCCCGCGCTCGGGAAGCCGCCGCGCGCAGCGCCAGAGAAAATCATGGTCCAGTTCTTCCGCCGAGGGTGCCTTGAACGAGACGACCTGACACCCCTGCGGATTGATGCCGGACATCACCTTCTTGATCGTGCTGTCCTTGCCGGCCGCATCCATCGCCTGAAAGACGAGCAGCAGCGACCATCGGTTCTCCGCATAGAGCCGCTCCTGCAGTCCGGCCATGCGTTCGATCCCGCGCTCGAGCAGCTCTTCGGCATCCTTTCTCCGGATGTCGAGCATGTCGCGTGCATCGCAGGGATAGTCGCCAAGACGGAAGTCCTTGCCGGATGTGACCGTGAAGGGGGTGGCCAGCTTTTCGAAATTCTTCATGACCGGTTCCTCATACTCGATGCCGCATTCGTGCCTGTCGCACTTGTCGCAAGGCGGCGGAAAGAGCACAAGGACGGTTGCCGAAATGAAATTCCATACGTTCGATCCGTTCGCCAAGCCCCGGAACCCGCCACCGCATGCGTGATGTCATCCTCATCCTGGTCATTGCCGCGATCCTGCCGGCAATCGTCATGGCACCGCACATAGGCGCGCTCGCCTATGCCTGGCTGTCCTTGATGAATCCGCACAGGCTGACCTACGGCTTTTCCTACGGCATGCCCTTTGCGACCTGGGTCGCCGGAACGACGGTGCTGGCATGGCTCATGAGCAGCGAGCCGAAACTGCCGCGCATGAACGGGCTCACCTGGCTGCTCATCGCGTTCACGGCCTGGATCTGCCTGACGACCGCCCTTGCGCTGGAGCCCGAGGCGGCGTTCGAGAAATTCGACCGGACGATCAAGATTCTCGCATCCGCCTTCGTGACCCTCATCCTCATCACCCGACGCGAGAGGATCATCCAGCTTGCGGCGGTGGTCGCCGGATCGATCGCCTTTTTCGGGGTCAAGGGCGGACTCTTTACCATCGTCACGGCTGGTGGCGCGCGAATCTGGGGGCCGCCGCTCAGCATGATCGAGGACAACAACTCGATGGCGCTCGCCCTCGTGATGGTGGTGCCGCTGATCTATTTCCTGTCCAACCAGACCCGCAGACCGTGGCTGCGGCTGGCGCTCATGGGTGTTCTCGCGCTTTGCCTCATTGCCATTCTCGGCACGCAGTCGCGCGGCGGCATGCTGTCCATGGCGGCCATGGGCTTGCTGTTGTGGTGGCGTTCGCAGCAGAAGCTCGTGATGGGCATCGTGATGGCGCTCGGCGTGGCGATCGCCGGAATGCTCCTGTCGGGCGTGATCTCGCAACGCCTCGACACGCTGCGCAATTACGAGGAGGACGCCTCGGCGCAGTCGCGCTTCAATTCATGGCGTTTCGCTATGGATGTCGCCCTCGAACATCCTGTCACAGGTGGCGGCTTTCTCGTCTTCGTGCGCAATATCGAGTCCGGTGAAGGGACGGATGCTCCGGATTGGCGCAACGCCCACTCGATCTATTTCGAGACGCTGGGCGAGCACGGGTTCGTGGGCCTCTTTCTCTTTGTCGGCCTGATCATCGGTTCGATCTTCACCTGCCACCGCATTCGCATGCGAACGCTCGCACGCTCCGATCTCGAATGGGCCCATGATCTCGCGACCGCACTGCAGATCAGTCTCATCGGCTTTTCCGTCGGCGGCGCCTTTCTCAACATGGCCTTCTATGACCTGAACTACTATCTCTTCGTCCTCATCATCGCCACCGACTGTCTCGTGCGCGACGAACTGAAGACGGGCGAGAGTCCTGCCGGCGCCGACGCGGAGGAAGAAGCGGAAAGCAGCCGACCGCTGCGGCGGGGCCGGAGCCGTCCGCCTCCACGCTCTCCCGTCCGCCGCCGCCAGCGCCCGCTCGCAACCCGGTGATTCCGAAGCTCACGCCGGAATGATGGTGGCACCGGGAAAGCTCGTGATGTTCCCGGCATCATGCTCACCGATGACGAGAATATCGTGTTCGCGATAGCCGCCGGCGCCGGGTTTGCCTTCGGGAACGCAGAGCATCGGCTCCATCGACGCCACCATGCCCGGTTCGAGTACGGTCTCGATATCCTCGCGCAGTTCCAGCCCGGCTTCGCGGCCGTAATCATCCCTTCATGAGCTCTCCATTTCACGAATCTTCCAGCAGAAAATATTTTACAATTAATTTTTGGTTAATCATCGAGTCGTGCCACCGCTCCCGCGCACACAGCTTGTGGACAAAACTGGACAAACACACCTGTGGATAAAACGGGATGATTTTTCCCATTGATACTCCATCAGCCCGCTCAGCGATCTGCTGACGCCAATCATTTTCCACAGGCTGGGCGCAGTTTTCCCGGATTCAGGCGATGCACATCTTGTCCACAACCGCATTTGTGGTTGGCGCCGTGCCGTGCGTGGCTTCGGGGACACGTTTTTAACGCGAGCGACCTGATACGGGCTGATATCAGTCTCGACTCAGGCGCGAATTGATCGCATATTTCAAACCCTTGGCGATTATACGCAGATTGCGGACCTGAAATTGCCGCCTCTTCAATATATGGTTGCAAAGCACGCCTTGGTCGCTATATCTTGTGTTTTGCAAGGGTAGCCAACGCTGTCCGGCGCAGAAGGGCTTGGAAGGTTTCGGGGTGAACGGGGCTGAGTCGCTTCCTGAGGGCGGGCTTGCGCCCGGCAATCATCGAAGGTTGAGCTTTCCTCCCAGGGCAACTAAACTAAGCGTTGAGTGATCGACCGATCAATCGACGCTGACCGTCATCCGGGACGGCCAGGTTCCGGAGGCGGGGCCGTTACGTCGTTTTTGGTTTGACGAACGGTTCGGGAACATTCTAGGAATCTCTGACGAGGAGAATGCGGTCGATGAAGATCCAGCGCGCCTACACGAAGGCAGGTGAGTCACCCTACGAGGCGATTCCCTTCCGGCTGGCGAGCAGCGAGATTCGCAATCCGGACGGCACGGTGGTGTTCCGGCTCGACGAGGCCGAGGTGCCGTCGGGCTGGTCGCAGGTCGCCGTCGACGTTCTGGCGCAGAAATATTTCAGGAAGGCCGGCGTACCGGCGCGGCTCAAGGTGGTGCGCGAGAAGGGCGTGCCGAGTTGGCTGCAGCGTCGCGTCGCCGACACCGAAGCGCTCTCGGTTCTCCCCGAGAACGAGCGGCATGTCGGCGAGACCAGCGCCCAGCAGGTGTTTGACCGCCTCGCCGGCACCTGGACATACTGGGGCTGGAAGCACGGCTATTTCGATTCCGAGACCGACGCCCGCGCCTTCTTCGATGAACACCGCTACATGCTCGCCCGGCAGATGTCGGCGCCCAACTCGCCGCAATGGTTCAATACCGGGCTCAACTGGGCCTATGGCATCGATGGTCCGGCGCAGGGGCACTTCCATGTCGATCCGAAGGACGGGACGGTTCACGCCTCGAAATCGGCCTATGAGCGGCCGCAGCCGCACGCCTGCTTCATCCAGAGCATCAATGACGATCTGGTGAATGAAGGCGGCATCATGGATCTGTGGGTCCGCGAGGCGCGTCTCTTCAAGTACGGGTCCGGCACGGGCACCAATTTTTCCAATCTGCGCGGCGAGGGTGAAGCGCTTTCCGGTGGCGGTCGTTCCTCCGGCCTCATGAGCTTCCTCAAGATCGGCGACCG
>JAGREZ010000277.1:291-4429 GCA_020446285.1 Geminicoccaceae bacterium | reverse complement strand
CGTCGAGCCGGCCGGCGAGCCTTCGCGCTTCCTGACCCAGACTCGACGGCGTGACTCGTCTGCGGAAGGGGCCGCTCCGGTCGTCTCCGTCCTGGATGCAGCGGATATCCCGCGTGGGAAGCAATCTGCCGAGTTCGTCGAGGACATGGGTTGGACGATGACTGTCAAGCGTCAGAAATACGGGAATACCGGAAAATGTCCGCCGTGGCGGGTTGTTTTCGTTCAGTGCCAATGTACGGTTCAACATTCGTGCCGATGCTCCAATGAATCCCAAGAATAGTGTCTCGATCCGCAGTCCGCCTTGCCCCCGGTCCATGCGCGGCGAAGTCCGATTGACAGAATGACGGCAAGAACCCGGCTTTGTTCCCTTGAAATCGGTGAATCGCGCTGATTTCACGCTAAAATAACAAGTTCTTTACAAAGAACAGGAAAATGTCGCCTTGTAGTCGATTGATGCTGGTGAATATCCACCCAATGCGTCATGTTGCGGAAATATCCGGATTTTTTACTGCATGTTTGCTGTTGATGATCCCCGTCGACGTTGAAACACGAAAAACCTGTTCAACAGGAATGAAACCAGCGGCAGGGTGACGATCATGACGGCGAGTGCCGTTCCGTAGGCAAGGCCGAGCCGGCCATAGCCGACCTGCATGATCCCCTGACCGAGAAGAAAGCAGGCAAACGAAACGGCGATGAAGCGCGTCGCCGTGACGCCATGCGCATGGTCGCAGGCGAAGCTGAAATGATAGTGAGCGAAATAGGCGAACGGAAACGCCACCATGTAGGCGATCACATTCGCCGCCCGGGGATCGACGGCAAACGCCTCGACGGCCAGCACGACCGTGCCGACATGCAGCAGGGTGGACAGGACGCCGATGACGCCGAAGCGCGCGAACTGACGGTAGAGAAGCCCGGCCGCCCCCGCTTCGATATGGTGTCGATCCGCACTGTGCATGCAGCGCATATCGTCATGCCAAAGCACTTTCGCAAGTGTCTGCAATCCATGAATTTTCAATTCATGATTGAAAATGATTCCAGCCTGCCGACGGGATGCCGATGCGGCGCGGCCGGTCGGCATGACAAGTCGTGGTGGTCAAGCCGGCCGGTTTCGCGCTATCACCGGACTGTCACAAATGATCTCTAACCCGGGGACGGGGCGGAACCCGATGTTCGGTTCCGAATGATCGAGGAGGATTCCATGCGCAGGACGGGTGTATCTCTGGCCGCGATGACAGCGGCGCTCATGGCCGTTGCGGCCACCGCCGAGGCGAAGACCCAGGTGCAGTGGTGGCACGCCATGTCGGGCGTGAACAATGAGCGCGTCGACAGGATCGCCGCCGACTTCAATGCCTCGCAGGAGGAATACGAGGTCGTCCCCACCTACAAGGGCAATTACACCGAGACCATGACCGCCGCCGTCGCCGCCTTCCGTGCCGGCGAGCAGCCGCACATCGTGCAGGTCTTCGAGGTCGGCACCGCCACCATGATGGCCGCCGAGGGTGCCGTCTATCCGGTCTACCAGCTCATGGAAGACGCGGGCGAGCCCTTCGACCAGTCGAAATACCTGCCGGCCGTGGTCAGCTACTACACCAATACCGACAACCAGCTGCTGTCGCTGCCGTTCAACAGCTCGACACCGGTGATGTGGTACAACAAGGATGCGTTCGCCGCAGCCGGGCTCGACCCCGAGGCACCGCCGGCGACATGGCAGGAACTCGGCGAGGCCGCCAGGGCGCTCCGGGAAAGCGGCCTGCCCTGCGGCTTTTCGGCCGGCTGGCAGAGCTGGGTGCTGGTGGAGAACATGTCGGCCTGGCACGATCAGCCGATGGCGACCATGGCCAACGGCTTCGGCGGTACCGGTACCGAGTTCGAGTTCCAGAAGAACGCCATCGTGCCGAAGCTGATCGCACAGATCGCCGAGTGGCAGAAGGACAAGACCTTCGACTATGGCGGCCGTCGCGGCGACAGCCTGCCCAAGTTCACCACCGGCGAATGCGGCATGTGGATGAACAGCTCGGCCTATTACGGCTCGATCAAGGAGCAGGCCGGATTCGAGTTCGGCATCACCATGCTGCCCTATGACAGCGAGGTCGTGGACGCTCCGCAGAATTCCATCATCGGCGGCGCCACGCTCTGGGTGCTGCAGGGCGGCGAGCCGGAGGAGTACAAGGGCGTCGCGAAGTTCTTCACCTATCTGTCCTCGCCCGAGGTCCAGGCCTGGTGGCATCAGGAAACCGGCTATGTGCCGATCACCACGGCGGCCGCCGAACTGTCGCGCGAGCAGGGTTTCTACGAGAAGAATCCCGGCACCGACATCGCCATCAAGCAGCTCAGCCTGAACGAACCGACGGACAATTCCAAGGGTGTCCGCTTCGGCAACTTCGTGCAGATCCGCGATGTCATCAACGAGGAGCTGGAAGCGGTCTGGGCCGGCAGCAAGGCGCCTCAGGCTGCACTCGACGAGGCTGCCGAACGCGGCGATGACCTGCTGCGCAAGTTCGAGCGCTAGACGCAACGATCATGGCGCGGGGAATGCCGGCATGCACCTGACATGCGCCGGCATCCCCCGCCCGGTCCCTTCCGTCCGGACCGCCTGAATTGGAAAAGCGCGCCATCTTCCGCCATCGCTGGCTGCCCTATGCACTGGTGGCGCCACAGATGGTCATCACGCTGGTCTTCTTCATCTGGCCCGCCAGCCAGGCGCTCTGGCAGTCGATGCTGGTGCAGGATGCCTTCGGGCTTTCGACCGAATTCGTCTGGTTCGAGAATTTCGAGATCCTCTTCCACGATCCGGCCTATCTCCATTCCTTCGCCGTCACGCTCGTGTTCAGCGCCGCCGTTGCCTTCCTCGGCCTTTCCACCGCGCTGCTGCTGGCGGTGATGGCCGATCGCGTGGTGCGCGGCGCCACCGTCTACAAGACGCTCCTGATCTGGCCCTATGCCGTGGCTCCGGCGGTCGTCGGCGTGCTCTGGCTGTTCATGCTCAATCCGACCATCGGCATGGTCGCGTTCGCACTCGAGGGCATGGGCATCGACTGGAACCACCAGCTCAACGGGACCCATGCGATGATCCTCATCATCGTCGCCGCCGTCTGGAAGCAGGTTTCCTACAACTTCCTCTTCTTCCTCGCTGGCCTGCAGGCCATACCGAAATCGCTGATCGAGGCGGGGGCGATCGACTGCGCCGGGCCGGGCCGCCGTTTTCTGACGATCCAGCTGCCACTGCTCGCTCCCACCACCTTCTTCCTGCTCGTGGTCAACATCGTCTACGCCTTCTTCGAGACCTTCTCGATCGTCCATGCGACCACCGAGGGCGGCCCCGCCAAGGCGACCGACATCCTCGTCTACAAGGTCTTCCATGACGGCTTTCAGGCGCTCGATCTCGGCGGCTCGGCGGCGCAGTCGGTAGTTCTCATGGTCATCGTCATTCTTCTGACCATCGTCCAGTTCCGGTATGTCGAGCGCCGGGTGCAGTACCAATGATCGAACGCCGCCCCTGGCTCGACATCATCGCCCATCTCGTCATCCTCACAGGAATCGCGCTGGTCGCCTTTCCGATCTGGGTGACATTCGTCGCCTCGACGCATACGCCGCAGGCCCTGTTCAAGGCGCCGATCCCGATCCTGCCCGGCAACGAGATGATCGCCAACTATCGCTCGATCCTGCTCGAAGGCAGCGAGGATGCGGGTGGCGGGCCGATCGGGCTGATGATGCTCAATTCGCTGGCCATGGCCATCGGCATCGCCGTCGGCAAGATCGCCATCTCGTTCATCTCCGCCTTCGCCATCGTCTATTTCCGCTTCCCCTTCCGCATGCTCTGCTTCTGGACGATCTTCCTGACGTTGATGCTGCCGGTGGAAGTGCGCATCCTTCCGACCTATGAGGTCGTCGCCAGTCTCGGCCTGCTCAATTCCTATCCGGGCCTCATCATCCCGCTGATTGCCTCGGCGACGGCGACCTTTCTCTTCCGCCAGTTCTTTCTCACCGTCCCCGACGAGCTCGTGGAAGCGGCGCGCATCGACGGGGCCGGGCCGATGAAGTTCATGAAGGACATCCTCCTGCCGCTCTCGCGCACCAACATGGCGGCGCTGTTCGTCATTCTCTTCATCTATGGCTGGAACCAGTATCTCTGGCCGCT
>JAGREZ010000277.1:0-256 GCA_020446285.1 Geminicoccaceae bacterium | reverse complement strand
TCATGGGCATCAAGCGCATGGCCGAAGTGGCCGAATCGCTGCCGCTCTGGAACGAGGTGATGACCGTCACCATCCTTGCCATGATCCCGCCCGTTCTGGTCGTGGTCGGCATGCAGCGGCTGTTCGTCCGGGGCCTCATCGAATCCGAGAAATGATCCATGGCTGAAATCGCTCTCGATACTGTCAAGAAGACCTATCCGGGCGGCGTGGAGGCCATCCAGGGCATTTCGCTCGATATCGCCGATGGCGAGATGAT
>JAGREZ010000276.1:3263-15479 GCA_020446285.1 Geminicoccaceae bacterium | reverse complement strand
GCCGAGGACGCCGCCATCGCCGCCGCGACCAGACCTGTATACAGCTTCCATGCGGACGACACGCACGCGAGATTCCGAAAAGCCTGATTGTATACAGGGCATTTGCTCGCGGTGAATCCATACAATTGGGGAATTTTGCCAGATACCGCGTGTCTACGATCGCCCATCCCGCGCAAGGGAACTGTATACAGGCGGACATCACGGGCTACACTCCCCTGTGAGCGCCACCGGATGGTTTTGGCGGGCATGTGAGGGTGTGATGGAGTTCGTCGAGCTTGGTTCGAGCGGGTTGCGGGCGAGTGTTGCCGGGCTCGGTTGCGGCGGGAGCAGCAGGCTCGGGCTCGGCCAGGGGCGATCGATGGAGGATGCGGCCGGGATCGTCCGGGCGGCCTTCGAGCGGGGGGTCAATTTCCTTGATACGGCCATGGCCTATGGCACCGAACCGGCGATTGCGCTCGCCGGGCTTCCCCGCGCGGATATCCTGATCTCGACCAAATCGCAGATCTTCATCGACGGGCGGCTGATCGGGCCCGACGAGCTTCTTGCGAATCTCGACGCCTCGCTTGCGCGTCTCGGGACCGACCATGTCGACATCTTTCACCTGCATGCGGTGCGTCCCGAACACTACGGGCATGCGCTGATGCTGCGCGAGACGCTGGAGCGCGCGCGACGTTCGGGGCGGATCCGCCATATCGGCATCACCGAGACCGGGCCGCGGGATCCGGAACATCTGACACTGGCGCGGGCGACGCTCGATCCGGCATGGTCGGTGGTGATGGTGGCGCATCACATGCTCAATCAGAACAGCCGCGGCACCGTCTTTCCGCAGACGCTGGAAAACCGCATCGGAACGCTCGTCATGTTCGCCGTGCGCGCGATCTTCAGCCGTCCCGAGCGGCTGGGTGAAGCGCTCGCCGAACTGGCGCGGGCCGGGCTGATCGACAGCGCCGATCCCGCCCAGCTCGATTTTCTCATGGAGGAAGGCGGCGCGTCTTCGCTGATGGATGCGGCCTACCGCTATGCGCGCCACACGCCCGGCGCCGATGTGGTGTTGTTCGGCACCGGCAATGTCGCCCATCTCGATGACAATATCCGCTCGATCTGCGCGCCACCGCTGGCCGAAAGAGCCGTGCGACGGCTCGAGGAGCGCTATGGCCATCTGGTCGGCGTCGGCCTCGACCTGCCCGACCATCTCAAGACGAAACGGGGATGACATCGCCCGGGGATCTTCGCTGGATCGGGGAGAACCTGCGGGCGGACCGGCGGGCAATGGCCTGTCTGCGCGCGGTTCGTTCGCTTGCGGTCGATCATCAGCCATGGATCGCTGCGGGATTCGTCCGCAACCGGGTGTGGGACCGCCTGCACGGATACACGCAACCAACGCCGCTCAACGATATCGACGTGCTCGCCTTCGATCCCGAACGCACGGACCGCGCCTTCGAGACGGAAATCGAACGGCAACTCGGAACGATCCTTCCGGGGCTGCCGTTCGAGGTGCGCAATCAGGCGAGAATGCACGTCAGGAACGGAGACGAAGCCTATGCGGATGTCGAGGAAGCCCTGACGCATTGGCTGGAGACGGCAACGGCGGTCGCGGTGCGTCTGGATCGAACGGACAGGTTCGAATTCCTTCACCCGTTCGGCATCGACGATCTTCTTGGCATGATCGCGCGACCGACGCCCGCCGGAGCCATCCGCATGCGGGAATTCGACGAGCGCATGGCGAGGAAACGATGGAACGAACGATGGCCGAAAGTGCGGATCCTGCGCGAGCCGTGGCCCGGAAAGGAGTGCCGATGAAATCGCCATTCGATCCCGCCGCATGTACCGGGAGGCTGTGACTGGCGCGGGCGCATTCACTTCGTTCATTCACCCGAGCACCAGCTCCTTGTTATTGCATCAATTTGTCCGGACAGATCCGTATGATCCGTCTGGATCGATGCACTGGTCAGGCGAGACCGAGTTCGGCGAAGCTCAGGAATGGCACGCGGTCGCCCGGTTCGATGGCGGTGAGGTCATGCGCGAGTTCGGCCACGCCGTCGGCTTCGGTGAGCGATGTGAGAACGCCGGAGCCCTGTCTGGCAATACGCTCGAGCGCCGTCGTTCCCTCATGCCCGACGAGCCGGACGCGGACGAGTTCCGTCCGTCCGGCGCGCTTTTCGAGAGCGTGGGCGAATGGCAGCGGAATGCCGCGCGGATCGATCCATGCACCGCCGGCGAGTGCGAGCAGCAGCGGCCGGACGAGACAGGCAAAGCACAGGCTGGCGGCGACCGGATTGCCCGGCAGGCCGACCACCAGCGCATCGCCGATCTCGCCGAAGGCGAGGGGGCGGCCGGGCTTGATGGCGATGCGCCAGAAGCGCAGGCGGCCGAGCCGTTCGATGGCGCGCGCCAGATGATCCTCGTCGCCCTGCGATGCGCCGCCGGAGGTGAGGATGAGCGCATGATCGGCAGCGGCACGCCCGAGCGTCGCCTCGATCCGCGCCGGATCGTCGTCGAGCTTGCCGAGGTCGGTGGTCATGACCGGAAGGTTCGAGAGCGCATTGAGAAGGATCGGGCGGTTGGCATCGAAGAGCCCGCCGCGCGGCAGCTCGCCGCCCGCCTCGATCACCTCGTTGCCGGTGGACATCACCGCGACCCGCAGGCGCTCGAAGACATCGAGCATGGCATGGCCGGCAAGCGCGGCGGCACCCGCATCCTGCGCCCGCAACCTGTGACCCGCCGGCAGCACGGCCTCGCCGGCGCGCATGTCCTCGCCGCGCGGACGCCGGTTCATGCCGGCCCTGCGGATCGCCGGCAGGCGGATCTTCCCCTCCTCCCGTCGTGCCTCTTCCTGAAGCACCACCGTATCCACACCCTCGGGCAGGACCGCACCGGTAAGGACACGCAGCGCATGGCCGGCGGGTACATGTCCCTCATGCGGCGCGCCGGCGGCGGAGCGGCCTTCGGCCACCGGCAGTTCGAACGCGCCATCGGCCATGAAGGGCTGCCAGGCGAAGGCCCAGCCATCGACGGCGACATTGTCGAAGGCGGGAACGTCCGAGCCCGCGACGAGCGGTGCCGCGAGGATGCGCCCGCGCGCCATGGCGAGCGGAACCCGTTCGATGCCGGTGACCGGGCGCACGCGCTCGCGCAGCCGTCGCCGTGCCTCCGCCACGGGCACGAGGCCCGGATCGTGATCGAAGCAGTCGGCGACACTCATGACGGGAACGCCCCCGCCGGTGCCGCCCTTTCCAGCGCGATACCGGCAATGGCGGCGACATCGTCGATATCGAAGACGGGAATGTCGATGCTGACGGGATGATCGCTCGCCACCGCGACGATGGTCGGGTCATCGCGGGCCAGAAGCGGCTGGCCGCGCTGTTGCAGATGCACCTCGATCTTGGGATGCGGGAAGCGCTTGAAGCCCTCGACCACGACGATGTCGCAGGGGGTCATGTGTTCGAGCAACCGGTCGAGCGGCGGCTCCTCGTCGCTTTCGCCGATCTCGTGCATGAGCACCCAGCGTTTCGAGGTCGCGAGCAGGACTTCGCCGGCACCGGCCTTGCGGTGACGCCAGGTATCCTTGCCCTCGCTGTCGAGTTCCACCGAATGATGCGCATGCTTGACGGTCGAGACCGAGAGCCCCTGCGCCACGAGATGTTCCACGAGCCTGACGACCAGAGTCGTCTTGCCATTGTTCTTCCAACCGACGATACCGATCACGCGCATGCAAGCTCCCCTGCCTGAACGCTGAGGGGATAGCATATGCAGGGATCTTGCCAAGGATGGAACAGCACGAGCTCGACGCACGCGGCCTGAGTTGTCCGCTGCCTGTTCTCAAGGCGCAAAAGCGCCTGCGCGCGCTTGCCGCGGGCGACAGGCTCGTCGTGCTGGCCACCGATCCGAAGGCACCCGGCGATTTCACGGCGTTCTGCGAGGAGCGCGGCCATTCGCTGCAGTCGATCGACGAGACGGGCGGGTTCTTCACCGTGACGATCGAGAAGAAGGGGTAGCACACGCTCTTGGCCCATCGCGCAGACCTTGTCCTTCAGCCGGAGTATCGCGGGCTTCTGGTCGTCGGCGACATTCACGGGCATGTCGATCTCATGGAGCGGATGATGGCGCATGCCGCCCGTGAACGTCTGTTCTTCGTGAGCTGCGGCGATCTCGTCGATCGCGGCCCGAGCAGTGCGCACTGTCTGTTGCGGATGCGCGATTCGGTGGCTGCGGGCGCCGGTGCCTGGATTCGCGGCAATCACGAGGACAAGCTCTTTCGCGCGCTCAAGGGCCGTGCCGTGACGATCTCCGGCGCGCTGGCGGCGACGCTGGCGGAGCTCGATGCCGACGGGGCGGGTGCCGAGGCCCGGACCTGGTTTCTCGCGACCTTCGAGAGCCTGCCATTCTCGATCCGTCTGGGTTCGCTGCTGGTGGTCCATGGCGGGTTCGGCGTGCGGATGCTTGATCTCGATCCGCTGCCGGCGCCGTTGCGCGCGCGTGCGCTCTACGGTCAGCCCTCGCGCATGCCCAAGGCGGACGGCAAGCCCGTTCGCCTCTATCGCTGGGTCAACGAGATTCCTTCGGGCATGACCGTGGTCATCGGGCATGATCCCTGCTGCGACACATGCCTGCTCGAACGTCCGGGACAACAAGGCGGCCGCGCCCTTCATATCGACAGCGCCGCCGGCAAGGGGGGGCCGCTCTCGGCGGTGGAGACGGACCGTGACGGGACGATCCTGCGCGCCATCCGCATGAGCCGCGAATCCGCCGAAACCCTCGAGATCCCGATCCGTCCGTTTTCTCCCGAACTCGTCAGGGTCACCACCGGCGATGCCGCCGGCACGGACGCTCCGGATAACGCATCCGGCAAGGACTGAGGGGGCCGGCGCCAGCGGATCCCGCCCGCAGCGGGCCCGTTCGACCTTGTCCGGACCCGGCGAACGCACCTACAATCGGGGAAAGCCGGGCAATCAGGGAAATCGGGGCGGCCGGAGGGTCACGAACTGACGAGCGGGAATGACATGGGCCGCGAGGGCCTTTGCGGAGCCTGTTCAGCGGAGCCGGGCTCCCCCTCGCGCGGCAGCACCTTCACGATCCTGTTCTATCTCGTCGACGGTTATTCGATGATGGCGCTGAGTTCCGCCGTCGAGCCCCTGCGCGCGGCCAACCGGCTGATCCAGCGGCCGCGTTACGCCTGGTCGCTGGCATCCGCGCGCGCCGGAACCGCACGCGCGAGCAACGGATTCGAGATCACCGCCCATTACGGGATCGACAATGCGCCCGCGGCCGACCTCACCGTGCTCGTGGCGAGCCTGTTCGAGCCCGAAGAACAGCCGGCGCCCCTGTTCGGCTGGCTTCGCCGGTTGCGCGCCGACGGGCGGATGATCGGTGCCATCAGCACCGGCACGCTGCTGCTCGCGCGCGCCGGCGTGCTCGGCAACAGGCGCGTCACCATTCACTGGGAGATGGCCCGCGAGCTCGCCGAGGCGTTTCCCGGACTCGATGTGAGCCCCGACATCTTCTGCTGGGACAGGAGCGTGCTCACCGCCGGCGGCGGCGTGGCGGCGATGGACATGATGCTCGCCCTGATCGCCGAACTCGACGGCTGGGATGTCGCCGCCGATATCGCCGAACAGTTCCTGCACGGGCCGATCCGTCCGGCGGGGCAGGCGCAGCGGCACGACACGCGCTGGCGTTTCGGCGTCACCGATCCGCGCCTGCTGCAGGCCATCGAGATCATGAAGGCGCATGGCGCGGAACCCGTGCGGATCTCGAAGATCGCCGTTGCCGTCGGCATTTCCGAACGTCAGCTCGAACGGCTGTTCACCGCCGAGCTCGGACAGCTGCCCTCCGATTTCTATATCGACATGCGCCTGCGCAGCGCCCGGGGGATGCTGATCGGCTCGACCGAGCCGCTGGAGGCGATCGCGCATCTCTGCGGCTTTTCCAGCCTTGGCCATTTCAGCCGCAGCTTCAAGGCGCATTTCGGCGAATCGCCCTCGGTGACCCGCCGCCAGCGTTCGCGCGAGCATGGCGGATTTCTGCAAGAGGATGGCGGCACGCCATAACATGTCCGGACTTGCGGGCCGCTATTGAACGAACGGGAAACGGGCAGTGCGGAACATGCCCGGTATCAAAAGGGGGGTAGATGGAAACTCTGGCTTTCATCGCCAACAATACCGGCGTCATCCTCTCGCTCGGCGTCGAGCATATCTCGATCGTCGCGGTGGCGGTCGGGCTGGCGATCCTCACAGGCGTGCCGATCGGCATCGCGATCACCCAGAACGAACAGGTTGCCAACGCCGTTCTCTATGTCGCCTCGATCGTCGTGACCATTCCGTCGATCGCGCTCTTCGGCCTGATGATCCCGGTCCTCTCGACATTCGGGCAGGGCATCGGCTGGCTGCCGGCGGTGATCGCCATCCTGCTCTATTCGCAGCTGCCCATCATCCGCAACACCCACACGGCGATCACCAATGTCGATCCGGCGCTGCGCGAGGCGGCCAAGGGCATGGGCATGACACCGTTCCAGCGCCTGCGCCAGGTCGAGATCCCGCTCGCCGTTCCGGTCATCATGGCCGGCGTGCGCACGGCGGTCGTCATGAACATCGGTGTCGCGGCGATCGCTGCCTATATCGGTGCCGGCGGGCTCGGCGTGCTGATCTCGCGCGGCATCAGCCAGACCGATCCGCGCCAGCTGATCGCGGGCGCGCTCGCCGTCTCGCTTCTGGCCATCGCCGCCGACTGGGCGCTCCTGCGGCTGCAGAAGCGCCTCACGCCCGCCGGCCTCCAACGCTGACGCTGACAGAAACGGACGAACGACAATGATCCGCCTCGAAAAACTCACCAAGACGTTCGATACCCCCAATGGCACCGTGGTCGCCGCCGACAAGGTCGACATGGAAGTGCCGTCGGGCGAGATCTGCATCCTTCTCGGGCCGTCGGGCTGCGGCAAGACCACCGCGCTCAAGATGATCAACCGGCTGATCCCGCCGACCAGCGGCAAGATCTTCATCAATGAAGAGGATACCTCGAAGCAGGATGACATCCAGCTTCGCCGCAACATCGGCTATGTCATCCAGCAGATCGGCCTCTTCCCGAACATGACCATCGAGGAGAATATCTGCGTCGTGCCGAAACTCCTCGGCTGGGACACGAAAAAGGCGAAGACGCGCGCCGCCGAACTGCTCGATCTGGTCGGTCTCGATTCGAGACAGTTCCTGCAACGCTATCCCAAGGAGCTCTCCGGCGGCCAGCAGCAGCGCGTGGGCGTGATCCGCGCCCTTGCCGCCGATCCGCCGGTGATGCTCATGGACGAGCCCTTCGGCGCCATCGATCCGATCAACCGCGAGGTCATCCAGGACGAATTCCTCAAGATGCAGGCCGAGCTGAAGAAGACGATCATGTTCGTCAGCCACGACATCGACGAGGCGGTGAAGATGGGGGACAAGATCGCCATCTTCCGCGCCGGCAAGATCGAACAGTATGACAGTCCGGACAATCTGCTCGCCCATCCGGCCAATCCGTTCGTCGCCGATTTCGTCGGCGCCGACCGGACGCTCAAGCGTCTTCGTCTCGTCACCGCCGAGGAGGTGGTCAACGCCGACGCACCGGCGGTCGCGCGTTCGACCGGGGCCGGGGACGTGGCCCGGCGGCTGGCGAGCGAGGGCGAGCGCATCGCGGTGGTCATCGACGGCGACCACCGGCCGGTCGGCTACGTCACCGCCGACGAGATCGCCGGCAGTACGGGCGATGTCGGCGATCTCGCGCATCCCCTGCCGGCGAGCGTGCCGATGCGCGCGGACCTGCGCGCGGTGGTCTCGGAGATGTTCGCGCACGATATCATGTGGCTCGCCTGCACCAATGATGAAGGGCGCTTTGTCGGCGTCATCACCCAGCCGGCGGTCACCGCCGCGCTCCGCGCCACCTACACGGCTCCCGCCGCGGGCGCGGCCTGAGGAGGGACCGGGATGGCAATCACAATGAATCCGGCACGGCTCACCGGTATCGGCATCGTCGTGCTGCTGGTCGCCTGGGCCATTCTCGCCGGTGCTCTCGAACCGATCCTGAGTTATCGGGACGATATCGTCTATCTCGCCCGACAGCATATGTTCCTCGTCCTCACCTCCGGCGGGGCCGCCATTCTCGTCGGGGTGCCGGTGGGAATCTGGCTGTCGCGGCCGTCGATGGAACGCTATGCCGAGGGCATCATGCAGGTGTTCAACATCGGCACCACCATCCCCACGCTCGCCGTGGTGGCGCTGTCGATGACGCTGCTCGGCATCGGTTTCCCGCCGGCCTTCTTCGGCCTGTTCGTCGCCTCGCTGCTGCCCATCGTGCGCAACACCTATGCCGGCCTGCTGGCGGTGCCGCCGCATCTCAAGGAGGCGGCCACGGGCATGGGCATGACACAGGGCCAGATTCTCCGGCGCGTGGAGCTGCCGAACGCGCTCTATGTCATCTTCTCGGGTATCCGCACGGCGCTCGCGATCAATGTCGGCACCACTCCGCTCGCCTTCCTCATCGGCGGCGGCGGTCTCGGCGAGCTGATCTTCACCGGCATCGACCTGATGGATACGGGCATGCTGCTCGCCGGCGCCCTGCCGACCGCACTGCTCGCGGTGATCGTCGATTTTCTGATGGGCCAGGCGCAACTGCACCTGATTCCCAAGGGCGTGAACCCGCTGCGCTGAGGCGGGACGCAAACCTGACAGCAAGGAGTGGAATCCACATGAACATGATGCTCAGATCCGCACTCGGCGGGCTCGCGCTTTCCGCCATGGCGTTGACCGCCCAGGCGGCCGACATCGTCGTCGGCGGCAAGAACTTCACCGAACAGCAGCTTTTGTCGGCGATCACCGGCCAGCTGCTCTCGGCCAAGGGCTTCAATGTCGACAATCGCGGCGGCATGGGTTCGGCGGCCGTCCGGCAGGCCATGGAGAACGGCCAGATCGACGTCTACTGGGAATATACCGGCACCTCGCTCATCACCTACAACAAGGTCGAGGAGAAGCTGGACGCGCAGGCGACCTATGACCGCGTCAAGGAGCTCGATGCCGAAAAGGGCATCGTCTGGCTCCAGCCGTCGGCCGCCAACAACACCTATGCCCTTGCCATGCGCGCCGACGATGCCGGCAAGCGCGGTATCGCCACCCTTTCGGATCTGGCCGGCAAGGTGAATGACGGCGAGGAGATCACCTTCGGCTCCAATGCCGAGTTCTATGCCCGTCCCGATGGTCTCAAGCCGCTGCAGGAAGCCTATGGCTTCGAGTTCGGCCGCGCGCAGATCAAGCGCATGGATTCGGGTCTCGTCTATCAGGCGTTGCGTGACGAACAGGTCGATGTCGGCCTCGTCTTCGCCACCGACGGCCGCATTCCCGCCTTCGGTTTCACCGTGCTCGAGGACGACAAGGGCTATTTCCCCGCCTATGCGCTGGCGCCGGTGATCCGCGCGGAGGTGCTCGAGGCCAATCCCGAGCTCGGCGACCTGCTCGATGCGGTCTCGGCCAAACTCGATGACGACGTGATGGCCGGCCTCAACGCGAAGGTCGATGTCGACAAGGTGTCGATCGAGAATGTCGCCGACCAGTTCCTCAAGGAAAACGGCCTGATCTGAACGGCCGCTGCCCAACTCTGGTTCGGGGAGACAGCCACAGTCTCCCCGTCATTCCCTTGCGGATGACACGAAGGTCATGTCGAGCGCACAAACCATCACTGTCGGTGCCGCGCAGTTCGCCAGCGCCATCGGCGATGTCGATGCCAATATCGACACGCATCTCGGGTGGATCGAACGCGGCCGCTCCGCCGGTCTCGATCTGCTGGTCTGTCCCGAGCTCTCGCTCACGGGGCATTACGGTCCGGCGCGACTGCTCGAAGCGGCCATGGACCGCGGCGACCCGAGGCTTGCCCGTCTCGCCGCCGCCGCGGGACCGATGGCGCTGACCGTCGGCTTCATCGAGGAGGGACCGGCGGCGCAATTCTACAACGCCGCCGCCATGTTCCGCGACGGCGAGCTCATCCACCTGCACCGCAAGGTCAATCTGCCCAACTATGGCAGGCTCGAGGAGGGCAAGCACTACGCCACCGGCCGCTTCGTCGAGACCTGCGGGCTGCGCGGTCCCTGGCATGCGGGGCTGCTGATCTGCGCCGATGTGTGGAATCCGGCGCTCACCCATCTGGCGTTCCTGCAGGGGGCGACCCTGCTCATCTGCCCGGTGAGTTCCGGGGTCGAGGCGGTGGGTGCCGATTTCGACAATCCGGGCGGCTGGGCGCTCACCTGCCGTTTCTACGCGATGATGTATGGCGCACCGGTCATCATGGTCAATCGCACCGGCGAGGAATGCGACCTGCATTTCTGGGGCGGTTCGAGGATCATCGATCCGTTCGGCAAGGAACTGGCGGTTGCCGACATGAATGACGGGCTCATCACCGCCACGCTCGATTATGACGTGCTGCGCCGTGCACGCCATCAGCTGCCCACCGTGCGCGACAGCAACATCGCGCTGGTTCTGCGCGAAACCACCCGCGTCGTCGACAAGCTCGGCGTGCCGGATTTCGTCCGTCCGTATTCGTGAGGCATCGGGGATACCATCCATGCACGACTTTTTTCTCACAGATGAGGATCGCGCCTTTCGTGCCGAAGTGCGGGCGATGATGCAGCGCGAACTCGGCAGCCGCGTCGACCGCATCGAACGCGAACGGGATTTCACCGCCCAGCTGGAGATTGCCCGCGCGCTCGGCGAAGCCGGCTGGCTCAAGGTGATGTTCAGGGATCTCTACGAGGGTCTTTTGGAAAACCCCGGCCTGATCCACGCGGTGATCGTTTCCGAGGAGGCGGCGTATCTCAACTATGCGTTCGAGACGACCATCGCCACGGCCCTTTCCTGCGCCTATCCGATCCACGCCCATGCCACGCCGGCGCTGAAGGACCGCTATCTTTCCTCCATCCTCGAAGGT
Source organism: Geminicoccaceae bacterium (assembly GCA_020446285.1). GTDB lineage: Bacteria > Pseudomonadota > Alphaproteobacteria > Geminicoccales > Geminicoccaceae > JAGREO01. The sequence continues at coordinate 4,544 of JAGREZ010000276.1, read as the reverse complement.
CGTGCCGTGGGCTCGATCTGCATGACCGAACCCGATGTCGGCTCCGACAGTGCCGGCATGGCAACGCGCATCACCCGCGACGGGGCCACCGGCGAATGGATCGTCAACGGCTTCAAGCGCTACATCTCCAATGCGTCGAAGGCGGATGTCTATATCGTCTGGGGCATCAGCGATCCGGATGTGGCGCCGCAGAAGGGCATGAGTGCGGTGCTCGTGCCGGCGGGGACGCCGGGTCTGGCATTTCCCCGCCTCTACGATTTCATGGGCCGGCACGGTTCGGTCGTCGGCGAGGTGACGCTCGACAATGTCCGTGTGCCGGCGGAGAACCTGCTCGGCGAGATGAATGTGGGTTTCCGCATCATGCTCGGCGCATTCAATTTCGAGCGGGTGATCCTCGGCGGATCCGGCCTCGGCGTCGCCCGATCGGCCTTCGATCTTGCCCGCAAACATGCGCAGGAGCGCGTCAGTTTCGGCCAGAAGCTCGGGCAGAAGCAGCTCATCTGGGACATGATCGCCGAGATGAGCTGGCGCATCGACGCCGCCGAACTGCTCACCCACCGGGCGGCGAAGATGTATGACGCCGGTATCGGCGGCAAGGAGCTGATGCGCGAGGCGAGCCAGGCCAAGCTCGTCGCCACCGAAACGGCGGTCTTCTGCAGCGACCGTGCGGTGCAGATCCTCGGCGGCGACGGCGTGACCCGCCAGTATGGCCGTGTCGAACAGCTCTACCGCGATGCAAGGGCACTGCCGATCGTCGGCGGCAGTTCCGAAATGTGCAAGTACCTGATCGCCGCCCGCGAAATGCCGTCGATCCGTCCCAACCTCTGAATCTGCCGGAGCAGAACCAGCGATGCATATCGCACGACTTCTCGAAGCATCCGCCGATCGCTATCCCGATCATCTGGCCCTCGTCTTCGAGGACCGGCGCTGGACCTACAGCGAGTGGCTCGGCCGTGTCCGCCGCTTCGCACAAGCGCTTTCGGACATGGGCGTGCGGCCGGGCGACCGCGTGGCGTTCTATGTCTCCACCTCGGAAAATTCGGTCACCACCTATTTCGCCTGCCAGTTCCTCGGCGCCGTCGCCGTGCCGATGAATTTCCGTCTGTCGCCCGGCGAGGCCGCCTATATCCTGCAGGATTCCGGTGCGCGGGTGCTGATCTACGGTCGCAACCTGACGGAAAACGCCCTCAGGATCGCCAGCCAGATCCGCTCGGTTCACGATTATGTCGGCTGTGCCTACGACAAGGACAACATCCCCGAAGGGCACCTGCATTTCGACAC
>JAGREZ010000276.1:0-3195 GCA_020446285.1 Geminicoccaceae bacterium | reverse complement strand
TCTACACCTCCGGCACCACCGGACGGCCCAAGGGGGTGATTCACACCCATACCAACGATATCGCCATCGCCATGAACTGCGTGATGGAATATTCGCTCAGCCATGCCGACAACGCGCTGCATATCGCCCCGCTCTATCATGTGGGCGGCATGCAGGCCTATTTCATTCCGCATCTCCTTGTGGGCGGCACCAATGTCGTGATCGGCCGCTATGAGGCGGAAAAGACGCTCGAGACCATCGCCGCACAGAAGATCAGCACGCTCTTCGCCGTGCCGACGCAGATCCAGGAGATGCTCTTCCACCCGGATTTCGCCGATCACGACGTGTCGACGCTGCGTCTGATCACGACGGGCGGTGCGGCGATCTCGGCGACGACGATGGAACGGGTGATGAACGAGTTCTGCCCGTCGATCTTCAATGGCTACGGCATGACCGAAGCCTCGCTGACCTTGGTCCTGCATCCCGAGGATGCGCTGCGCAAGCTCGGCTCCTGCGGCAAGCCCACGCTCATTTCCGAATGCCGGATCATCACCGACGATCAGGCGCGCGAGGTTCCGCCCTCGGAGATGGTGGAACGCGGCCGCATCGGCCAGCTCATCGTCCGCGGCCCGCAGGCGATGCAGGGCTACTGGAACAAGCCCTTCGAAACCCAGAAGAAACTCAAGGCCGGCTGGGTCTATACGGGCGATCTGTTCAGTCAGGACAAGGAAGGTTTCTACTATTTCCACGGCCGCGCCGACGACATGATCATTTCTGGCGGCGAGAATATCTATCCGCGCGAAGTCGAGGAAATTCTCTATCGCTGTCCGGGCGTCAGGGAAGCGGCGGTTCTGGGATTGCCCGATGAGAAGTGGGGACAGATCGTCACCGCCTTCATCGTTCGCGGCTCTGCCGACCTGACCGCAGAAACGATCGACGGGTTCTTCAAGTCGAGCCGCGACATCGCGCCCTACAAACGTCCAAGGCGCTACGAGTTCGTCGAACAGCTGCCGACCAATCCGAGCGGCAAGGTGCTCAAGCGCGAATTGCTCGCAACCTATGGCAAGGAAACCGGACATTGACGCAGAAGGTGCTCTACACGCAGGACGGTCACGTCGTCACGCTGACGCTCAACATGCCGGAGACGCGCAACGCGGTCACCGACCAGGATGTCGCCGACCTCGTCGTCGGCTATTGCAAGCAGATTCAGGACGACGTGAATGTCAGGGCGGTGATCGTCACCGGCGCCGGCAAGGCGTTCTCGTCCGGCGGCAATCTCAAGCACATGCGCGACCGCGAAGGCTCCTTCGCCGGCGACGCGCTGGCCGTTCGCGACGGGTACCGCAGAGGCATCCAGAGCCTGGCGCTCGCGCTCTATCGCCTGGAAGTGCCGACGATCGCCGCGGTCAACGGGCCGGCTTTCGGCGCAGGTTGCGACACGGCCTTTGCCTGCGACATCAGGATCGCCAGCGAGGATGCGGTGTTCGCCGAGAATTTCGTCAGGGTCGGCCTGATCTCGGGCGACGGCGGATCATGGCTGCTGCCGCGCGCCATCGGCCTGTCGCGCGCCTGCGAGATGTCGTTCACCGGCGAGCCGGTCGACGCCAGAACGGCTTTGGAGTGGGGCCTCGTCTCGCGCGTGACGCCGCCCGCCGATCTCCTTGCCGAGGCGACCCGCCTCGCCCAGCGCATCGCTTCAAACCCGCCGCGCGCCTTGCGGTTGGCAAAGCGGCTCATCCGGGAGGGTCAGACCACCAGGTTCGACACCCTGCTCGAAATGGCCGCCGCCTTTCAGGGCATCTGTCACCAGACCCGCGACCACCAGGAGGCGGTCGCGGCGATCCTGGAGCGGCGCACCCCGAACTTCACCGGGAGCTGAGACATTGCCGGTTCCGCACATGGGCCGAACGGCCTCACCCTGGTGCGCCGGAGCCTGCGCGAAACGGCATCGCGCCCATGGTCCGGCGACGGCTCAGGACGCTTCCGCATCCTGACCAGACCAAGAGCGATCCGGACCAAGAGCGATCCGGACCAAGAGCGATCCGGACCAAGAGCGATCCAGACCAAGAGCGATCCAGACAATGCGCACGACAGCACAAGTGGTGGTCATCGGCGGTGGTGTGGTGGGAACGAGTGTCCTGTACCACCTGACAAAGCGGGGATGGCGCGACGTCGTCCTGCTCGAGCGTCTCGAACTGACGTCCGGATCGACCTGGCATGCGGCCGGAGGCATGCACACCGTCAACGGCGACCCGAACGTCGCCAAGCTGCAGCAATACACCATCAATCTCTACAAGGAGATCGAGCAGGTCTCCGGCCAGTCGGTCGGCCTGCACATGACGGAAGGCCTGATGCTGGCGGCGACGCCGGCGCGCTGGGAATGGTTGAAAGCCATCCGCTCCAAGGGGCGCTATCTTGGAATGCAGGTCGAACTGGTGTCGCTTGACGAGGCCGAGCGGCTGCTGCCGCTGATCGACAAGCGCCAGTTCACCGGCGCCATGTATGACCCGATTCAGGGGCATGTCGACCCGAATGGCACGACCTACGCCTTTGCCGGCGCGGCAAGGAAGGGGGGCGCGGAGGTCTACACCCATACCCGCGTGATCGAAACCAATCCGCGCGCGGACGGGACCTGGGACGTCGTCACCGACAAGGGCGCGATCCATGCCGAGCATGTCGTCAACGCCGGCGGACTGTGGGCCCGCGAATGCGGCCGGATGGTCGGCATCGAACTGCCGATTCTGGCGATGGAGCATCAGTACCTGATCACGGAGGACATGCCGGAGGTCGCCGAGATCAACCTGACGACGGGCAAGATGGTTCTCCATGCGGTCGATTTCGACGGCGAAATCTACATGCGCCAGGAACGTGGCGGGATGCTGCTCGGCACCTACGAGAAGCACGGGGTGCCGTGGTCGCCGAAGGATACGCCGTGGGATTTCGGGCCGACGCTGCTGCCGAACGACATGGACCGTATGGCCGACAATCTGGAGATCGGCTTTCGGCACTTCCCGGCCTTTCAGAAGGCCGGCATCAAACAGATCATCAACGGGCCATTCACCTTTGCGCCCGACGGAAATCCGCTGGTCGGGCCGATCAATCGCCTGCGCAATTACTGGGTCGCCTGCGGCGTGATGGCCGGCTTCTCGCAGGGCGGCGGCGTCGGCCTTGCGCTGTCGAACTGGATGGTCGACGGCGACCCCGGCTTCGACGTCT
>JAGREZ010000275.1 GCA_020446285.1 Geminicoccaceae bacterium | reverse complement strand
CGCCGTCCAGCGTGCCGATGGTGACGGCACCGTTGAGCGCCAGCTTCATGTTGCCGGTGCCCGACGCCTCCATGCCGGCGGTGCTGATCTGCTCGGAAAGATCGGCCGCCGGGATCATCCGCTCGGCGAGGCTGACATTGTAGTTGGCAAGGAAGATCAGCTCGAGTCTGCCGCGGGTGGCCTCGTCCTCGCGGATCACCCGGCCCACGTCATTGGCGAGCTTGATGATCAGCTTGGCCCGCCAGTAGGAGGGGGCCGCCTTGCCGGCGATCATCTTGATCACCTTCGGCCGTGCGCTGTCGGGATTGCGGCGGATATCGTCATAGAGCGCGATGGCATCGAGAATGTTCAGGAGCTGGCGCTTGTATTCGTGGATGCGCTTGATCTGGATGTCGAACAGGCCATCCGGGTCGATGGCGATTCCCGCCTCGCGCTCCACCAGCCGGGCGAGCCGTTCCTTGTTGTGCCGCTTGGCGGCGGCGAACTGGTCGAGGAAATGCGTGTCGTCGAGCGAGGATTCGAGCTGGCCGAGCTGTCCGGCATCGGTGATCCAGCCATCGCCGATCACCGCCGAGACGAGGCTGGAGAGTGGCGGATTGCAGCCCAGAAGCCAGCGGCGCGGGGTGATGCCGTTGGTCTCGTTGACGATCCGCTCGGGGAAATAGCGGTGCAGGTTGCGGAACACCGTCTTTTTCATCAGATCGGTATGCAGCGCCGAAACGCCATTGACCCGGCGCGAGCCGAGAAAGGCAAGGTGGCCCATGCGCACCGCCCGTCCATAGCCCTCGTCGATCACCGAGACATCGCCGAGGAACGGATCGTCATTGTCCGGCCGCCGGCGCAGTTCGCCGAGGATATGGGCATTGATGTCGTAGATCAGCTGCATGTGGCGCGGCAGCAGGTTTTCCAGGAGCTGCACCGGCCAGCGCTCGAGCGCCTCGGGCATGAGCGTGTGGTTGGTGTAGTGGATCACCGAGCGGGTGATCGCGAGCGCCGGTTCGAAATCATGGCCATGCTCGTCGATCAGAAGCCGCATCAGCTCCGGCACGGCAATCGCCGGATGGGTGTCGTTGAGCTGGATGGCGACGTGATCGCCGAGATTGTCGAGGCTCTCATGCATCGAGAGGTGGCGGCGGATGATGTCCTGCAGGGAGGCGGTGGTGAAGAAATATTCCTGCTTGAGCCGCAATTCCTGGCCCGCCGGGGTGGCATCGTTGGGATAGAGCACGCGGCTGATGCTCTCGGCACTCACCTGATCGCTCATCGCCTGCATGTAGTCGCCGCGATTGAACGCCTCGAGATTGACCAGATTGCCCGACTGCGCCGACCACAGGCGCAGCGTGTTGATATGGTTGCCGCCATAGCCGGCGATCATCGTGTCATAGGCGACCGCCAGCACCCGCTGACCGCCTTCCCACACACTCGTCCGGCGGCCGCTGTCGTCGCGCTGCTCGCGCACATGACCGCCGAAGCGCACCACATGCACCGCCTCGGGCCGCTCGAACTCGAAGGGGTTGCCGAAGGCGAGCCAGTCCTCGGGCCGCTCCACCTGCCAGCCATCGTCGAGCCCCTGCTTGAACAGACCGTTCTCGTAGCGGATGCCGTAGCCGAAACCGGCGATGCCGAGTGTGGCCATGCTTTCCATGAAGCAGGCGGCGAGCCGGCCGAGGCCGCCATTGCCGAG
>JAGREZ010000030.1 GCA_020446285.1 Geminicoccaceae bacterium | reverse complement strand
TGAGCGATCCCGCCGTGATCAGCACGTTGATGATGATGAGGCCGATGGAGATCTCGTAGGAGACCATCTGTGCCGCCGACCGCAACGCCCCCAGAAAGGCGTAGCGCGAGTTCGACGCCCAGCCGGCCATGATGATGCCGTAAACGCCGAGCGAGCTGATCGCCAGAAGATAGAGCACGCCGACATTGATGTCGGACAGCACCAGCCCCTCGCCGAAGGGAATGACCGCCCAGGCGACGAGCGCCAGCACGAAGGTCACCATCGGCGCCATGATGAAGACGATCTTGTTCGCACCCGACGGAATGACCGTTTCCTTGAGAAACAGCTTGAGACCGTCGGCGAGCGGCTGCAGCAGTCCGAACGGACCCACCGTCATCGGCCCCTGACGCAGCTGCATCGCGCCGATCACCTTGCGCTCGGCATAGGTGACATAGGCCATCGCGATCATCAGCGGCACGGCGATGACGAGAATGTAGAAAACGATCGTGATCAGGGTCCAGAGCTCAGCCATCGGTTCCCGTCGCCTCCGCGCTCGCACCCTCGACAAACAGCGCGGAACATTCGCGCATCACGGGCGACGCCCGGCTGATCGGATTGGTGGCATAGAAATTCCCGACCGCCGCCGGAAACGGCGTCTTGAGCGGCTGCGCGCTCCGCCCGAACTCGCCCCATTCCGCCGCCTCGACCATGTCGATGTCTGCCAGCGCCGGAGCGATCTCCTCCATCCGCCGACGCACCGAAGCCAGATCGTTCAGCGGAACTGTCCTGCCCAGCACTTCGGAGAGCGCGCGCAGGATGCGCCAGTCTTCCTTCGCATCGCCGGGCGGGAAGGCGGCGAGCTTGGCACGCTGCGGCCGCCCCTCGGTATTGACATAGGTGGCGTGCTTCTCGGTATAGGCCGCACCCGGCAGGATCACATCGGCAACATGCGCGCCGCGATCGCCATGTGTCCCCTGATAGATGACGAATGCCTTGTCCAGCGGCTCCATGTCGATCTCGTCGGCACCGATCAGGAACACCGTATCGATCTCGCCATCCGCGGCACCCTTGAGAATGCCGCTCACATCGCGGCCGCCTTCGCCCGGAACCAGACCGAGATCCAGCCCGCCGACCCGCGCCGCCGCCGTGTGCAGGACGTTGAAGCCGTTCCATTCTTCGGAAATCATGCCGAACCTGTCGGCGATCTGCCGGGCCAGACCCAGAATGCTCTCGCCATCCGAGCGGCCGAGCGCGCCCTGACCGACGATGAGCATCGGCCGTTCCGCCTGTTCCAGCAGTTTCGATTCCTCGAGATCGCCGGCAAGCAGCTGCTGCAATGTCTGTCCGCCGCCGCCAAGATCGGTGACCGGATAGGTGAGGTCGACGGGCTCGCCCACACGCAGCACGCGGAAACCGCCCTGCAGGTGGCGCTTGCGCAGCCTCGCATTCACCAGCGATGCCTCGTGGCGCGGATCGGTGCCGATCAAAAGGCAGAGATCCGCCTCCTCGATCCCGGCGATGGTGGTGTTGAAGAGCCAGGAAGCGCGCGGCCCGTTGCCGAGCCTCGTTCCGTCCTGCCGACAATCGACACTGGTCACGCCCAGCGTTGCGGCGAGCTCCTTCACCAGCACCATGGTCTCGCAATCGACCAGATCGCCGGTGATGAACGCCATTCTCGCCGGATCGCGATCCTTCAGCCGCTCCGCGATCGCGTTGAACGCCGATTGCCAGTCCGAGGCCGCGAGCTTGCCATCCTTGCGCACATAGGGCCGATCCAGCCGGCGGCGCTTCAGGCCGTCATAGGAAAAGCGCGCCTTGTCGGAAATCCATTCCTCGTTGATGTCCTCATGCAGTCTCGGCACGACCCGCATCACCTCGTTGCCGCGGGTATCGACGCGAATGTTGCAGCCGACCGCATCCAGCACGTCGATGGTCTCGGTCTTCTTCAGCTCCCAGACGCGCGCCGTGTATTCGTAGGGCTTCGAATTGAGCGCACCCACCGGGCAGAGGTCGATGATGTTTCCGGAGAGTTCGGAAGAGAGCGCCCTTTCGACCCAGGTGGTGATCTCGACATGCTCACCGCGATGGCAGGCACCGAGTTCCTCGACGCCGGCGATGTCGTTGATGAAGCGGATGCAGCGGGTACAGTGGATGCAGCGCGTCATGTGCGTGGCGATGAGCGGACCCAGATCCTTGTCCGTCACCGAACGCTTGTTCTCCGAAAAGCGCGACTTGTCCGGACCGTAGAAGAGCGTGATGTCCTGCAGGTCGCATTCACCGCCCTGATCGCAGATCGGGCA
>JAGREZ010000274.1 GCA_020446285.1 Geminicoccaceae bacterium | reverse complement strand
CAGTGGCCCTCACCGTAGGCTTACATTTATGCCGATCGGGTAGTGTTCGGTCCGAGGGGAGATGCCGCCCGGCCTTCATGATATGCGCAGGCGGGGAGCTGCAGGATGATCCGCGGGGCCATGGTCGCGGGTGGTTCATATATCGGATGGAGGCGCTCAGCCCAGCCGGTGGCGAAAGAGCCAGCTCGCCAGAGGCAGCGTGATGCTGGCGAGAACCAGCATCGGGACCAGATCGAATCCCACATCGCCGAAGCCGGCACCCTCGAGATAGACCCTGCGGACAAGATCGATTGCAAACCGAAGCGGGTTTGCAAGGGTCAGGAACTGCAGGGCCTCGGGCATGTTGCGCACGGGCGTAAGCAGGCCCGAAAGGAGAATAAGCGGCATGATGATCATGAAGGTGTAGAGCATCGCCTGCTGCATCGTCAGCGACAGGGCCGAGATGGAGAGACCTATTCCGACCGACGCCGTGGTGAAGGCAAGAATGCCCGTGAACATCAGGCCGACGGAACCACTCATGGGTATGCGGAACCAGAAGATCAGAACGAGCAATATGATTGTTGATTGAGCCAGACCGATCAGGATCGGCGGCAGCGCCTTGCCGATCAGGATCTGAAAGGGCGTCAGAGGCGTAACCAGCAATTGGTCGAAGGTTCCCTGTTCGCGTTCGCGCGCGACGGAAAGGGCGGAGAGAAGCAGTGTCTGCATCATGCTCAGCGTTGCGATCAGTGCCGGCAGGATGTTCCAGCGTGATTCAAAATTGGGATTGAACCAGGCCCGCCTGACGATGGTCAATGGCATGGCGTTGCCGTCAGCCGCATTGTACTCGGCCACCACCGAGGCGACGGCCGCCGCCGCCAGAGCCGCCGTTGCCGAATTGCGGCCGTCAAGGATCACCTGCAGCGGGGAGCGGTTTCCGGTTGCGAGCCGTTTTGCGAAATCGCTGCCGAAGGTCAGGACGAGAAGGGCATTGCCGCTGTCGATCTGGTCCGCGATCTGGGTGGTATTCTCAAGTGTGGCAACACGTTCGAACAGGCCGCTGCCGTCCAGCCTTGCGACGAGGTCGGCGGAGGCTCTGCTGCCGCTGAGATCCAGCAAGGCATAGGGTGCATGGTTGAGGTCGAAGGTCGCGCCGTAGCCGAACAGAAGCGTCTGGAACAGCGCCGGCGCGAAGAGCAGGGTGCGGGTCTTCGGATCCTTGAGGATCGTCAGCATTTCCTTTCGTACGAGCGAGAGGATCCGGACAAGGGCGGGTATCGGGTTCAACATCCGTTCAGTCCAGTCGCTTGCGCAGTGTTCGCTGGGTCAGGGCGATCAGCAGGATCGCCTGAACGGCGAGAATGGCGGAGTTCCGAAGGATCGATGGCCAATAGTCTCCCGCCATGAACAGTGTCCTGATCAGTGACATGAAGTGGGTCGCTGGCAGGATCTGGCTGATCCAGCGGATGGCTTCGGGTGCATTGCGCAGATCGAAGACGAAGCCCGACAACATCAGTGCCGGCAGGAAACTTGCCAGCAGGGCCGCCTGGCTGGCCGCGAACTGGTTGCGAGTGATGCCCGAGATCAGGAGTCCGAGGCTGAGCGAGACGAGGAGGTAGAGCAGCGAGGACAGGATGATGATCGAGAGCGAGCCGCGTATCGGCACCGCAAAAAGATATCTGGCCGCCAGCAGGCACATGAGCAGGTCGATGGTACCGACAATGAGGAAGGGCACCAGCTTCGCAAGCGTGATCTCCAGTGCCGCCGCCGGCGTGACAAACAGCGATTCCAGTGTGCCGCGCTCCCATTCCCGCGCAATCAGAAGCGAGGTCAGGAAGGCGCCGATGAGGGTCATGATCAGCACGATCAGTCCCGGGACGAGGAACCAGGTGCTATTGGAAGCCTCATTGAACCAGATGCGTTGCTCGATAACGACCCCGCCGCTGCGGCCGAGGCGGGCGTCGTGACGGTCTTCGAGATGTGCCAGCACATTTGCGATCGCGCCGGCTGCATAGCGTTCGATGCTTTGCGCGGTGTTTGAATCGATTCCGTTGAGGACAAGCTGCAGCCGGCCGTCACCGCCAGCCAGATCGCGCGTGAACTGACCAGGGAGGCGAACGATCGCATCCACTTCGCCGGCACGGATCAGTGCCTCGGCCTCGACCATCGAATACAACCAGACCGGCTCCAGATAATCGGAGCCCGCGAGACCGGCGACCGCGTTCAGGGTCGCTGACGAGCTGTCGGGCAGGACTGCCGCCACCCGTGCATGCTTCACATCGAAGGAAAGACCGTAGCCGAACAGCAGGATCAGGATCACCGGCAGCAGCAGTCCGACGACCAGATTGCTGCGGTCGCGCAGCATCTGTCGCATTTCCTTTCGGGTCAGTGCGACCAGACGCGCGAGGAAGCCTGACCCGGTCATGCAGCCTGCCGATCCTGCTGCGCGCGACCCTGTTCGACGATGGCGATGAAGGCACTGTTCATGTCGTTCGCACCGGCCTCGCCGCCCTGTTCCCGCACCTCGCGGGGCGTGCCGATGGCCAGCATCCGACCCGCATCCTGAATGGCGATGCGATCGCAATATTCGGCTTCCTCCATGAAATGCGTCGTCACCACGATTGTCACGCCAGACTGGGCCAGCGTCGTGATCGTACGCCAGAAGGCGCGGCGGGCGAGCGGGTCGATGCCGCTGGTGGGTTCGTCGAGGAACAGTATTTCGGGCTGATGCAGCAGGGCGGTCGCCATGGCGAGACGTTGCTTGTAACCGGCGGGCAGGAGACCGCTCTCCAGGGACGGATCGAGATCGAACAGCCTGAGAGTGTCAGAGATGCGCGTGCGCAGTCTGGCGCCACGCAGTCCGCAGGCACTGCCGAAAAACTCAAGATTCTGACGTACCGACAGAAGACCGTACAAGGCAAATTTCTGCGACACATAGCCGATCCGCGCCCGGGCCT
>JAGREZ010000029.1:13522-15088 GCA_020446285.1 Geminicoccaceae bacterium | reverse complement strand
CTGATGCAGAAGGACATGAAGAAGCTGATCGCCTATTCCTCGGTGGCGCATATGGGCATCGTCACCATCGGCGTGTTCACGCCCAATGCCCAGGGCATCTCGGGCTCGATCTTCCAGATGCTGTCGCATGGTGTCGTCAGCGGCGCACTCTTCATGATCGTCGGTGTCATCTATGACCGCATCCACAGCCGCGAGATCGAGGTCTATGGCGGCCTCGCGGAGAGGATGCCCGTTTATGCGCTGGTCTTCATGCTGTTCATGATGGCTTCGGTGGGCCTGCCCGGAACGGCCGGTTTCCCCGGCGAGTTGCTGGTCATCGTCGGCGTCTTCCAGATCTCGACATGGGTCGCGACCTTCGCCGCGACGGGGCTCATTCTCGGTGCCGCCTACATGCTGTGGCTCTACCGCCGCGTGGTTTTCGGCGTGCTGACGAAGGACAGTCTCAAGCTCATCAAGGACATGCGCGCGAACGAGATCGCAGCGTTCGCACCGCTCGTGGTCCTGACATTGCTGATGGGCATCTACCCGTCGCTTTTTCTCGATCCGATGGCGGCGTCCGTGGATCATCTCGTGAGCCAGATCACCGATACGGGTACCACGAGCCAGACGACCGCCTTTTCACTCATCGCTCCCCACTGAGGCGATCATGATCGAAGCATCGACGCTGAACATGCAGGCCGCCCTGCAGGAAATCCTCCTCTTCATTTCCATTCTGGCGCTCATGGTGGTGGGCGCCTTTCGCGAGAAGGATGGCGGGCGCGTGGTCTCCGCGGTCGCCATTCTCGTGCTGGTGGCAACCGCGATGATGGGGCTTGGGGCGGAGCGCGGCGTCGAGGCGTTCGGCGGGCATTTCGTGTTCGACGCCTTTTCCGCGTTCATGAAACTCTTCATCCTGCTGGGAACGGCGGCGGCGATCCTTCTGGCGAGATCGTTCCTCGTCGAACAGGAGATGGACCGCTTCGAATATCCCCTGCTCGCGCTCTTCTCCGCGCTCGGCATGTGCATGATGGTCTCGGCCAACAGCCTGCTCGCGCTCTACATGGCGCTGGAGTTGCAGAGCCTGCCGCTCTATGTGCTGGCGGCGATCAATCGCGACAATCTCCGCTCCACAGAAGCCGGGCTGAAATATTTCGTTCTCGGCGCGCTCGCCTCGGGCATGCTGCTCTATGGCTGCTCGCTGGTCTACGGATTTGCCGGAACGCTGGAATTCACCGAGCTTTCCGCCCGCTACTTCACCGGTGGCGAACAGCTTGCGCTCGGTGCCCTTGTCGGCCTCGTCTTCATCGTTGCCGGTCTCGCCTTCAAGCTCGGTGCCGTGCCCTTCCACATGTGGACGCCGGATGTCTACGAAGGATCGCCGACGCCGGTCACGGCCTTCTTCGCCGCCGCTCCCAAGCTCGCGGCGATGGGGCTGACGCTTCGGGTGATGATGTATGCCTTCGGCGGTTCCGCCCCTCACTGGCAGCAGATCATCGTGTTCGTTTCCGTGGCGTCGATGGGCCTCGGCGCATTCGCCGCCATCGGCCAGACCAACATCAAGCGGCTGATGGCCTATTCCGGTATCGG
>JAGREZ010000029.1:3773-13467 GCA_020446285.1 Geminicoccaceae bacterium | reverse complement strand
GTGCTCGTCTACATGGCGATCTACATGGTCACCACGCTCGGCACCTTCGGCTGCATCCTGATGATGCGACGTCAGGGCCGCTATGTCGAAACCATCGGTGATCTCGCCGGGCTTTCCAGCCGGCAGCCGCTCTTCGCACTGGCGATCGCCATCTTCATGTTCTCGCTGGCCGGCATACCGCCGCTCGCCGGTTTCTTCGGCAAGCTCTATGTCTTCATGGCCGCGATCCAGTCCGGTCTCGTGGTGCTTGCGGTCATCGGCGTTCTCACCTCGGTCGTCGGTGCCTACTACTATCTGCGCATCGTCAAGCTGATGTATTTCGATGAGGCTGCGGATCCGTTCGATCTCCAGCAGCCCTTCGAGATCCGCCTCGTGAGTGGCGTCACCGCCGCACTCGTCCTGGGCTTCATCTTCCTTCCGGGCGGCCTCCTGCAGGCGGCCCAGGGAGCCGCCGCCGCTCTGGTTCCGTGAGCCTGCCGCATCCGTTTCGCCTTGAAACATTCGGCGAGGTCACGAGCACCAACGACATCATCCAGGCACGCGCGGTGGATGGCGAAGCCGAGGGGCTCGTGGTCACCGCCACCGCCCAGACAGCGGGGCGCGGCCGCCGGGGAAGGAGCTGGTCGAGCCCTGCGGGAAACCTGTACTGTTCGTTTCTCCTGCGGCCGCGCCCGCTGAAGAACGATCATCCGGGCACCCTGTCGCTCGTGGTGGCCCTGTCTCTGGCGGAAGCCATCGGCGATCCGGCACGGCTGAAATGGCCGAATGACGTGCTGATCGGCGGGGCCAAGGTCGCGGGCATCCTGCTCGAGATGCTGGATGATTCGCTGACGGTGGGCATGGGAGTCAATATCGTGCACGCTCCGGGGCATACCCCCTATCCTGTGACGTCGCTGGCCGCCGAAGGTATCGACAGGCGTTGCGACGCGCTGCTTGCGCAATTCCTCGACTGCTTCGCGCGAAACTATGCAAGCTGGAACCGGGAGGGATTTTCTGTGCTGCGCGACCGTTGGCTGGATCGGGCGGAGGGAATAGGCAGCACGGTCCGCCTTCGTCACGGCGAGCGCATTCACGAGGGCCGGTTTCTGGCACTTTCCGCCGACGGTTCGATCTCCATCGAACATGAAGGCCGCATCGAACAATATTCCGCCGGCGAGCTTCTCTGGCACAAGACCGATGCCTGAGGATCCGCACACCGACTTCACCGGCCTGCTGGAACGGGTTCGCGCCTGCCGGATCTGTGCGGACCATCTGCCGCTCGGACCACGCCCGATCCTTCGTGCCAGCGAGACGGCACGCATCCTCATCATCGGTCAGGCACCGGGGACGCGCGTTCATGCGTCGGGCATCCCCTGGAACGATCCATCCGGCGATCGTCTGAGGCTGTGGATGGCGCTGGACCGCGAGCGTTTCTATGACGAAAGCCGCATCGCCATCGTGCCGATGGGTTTCTGCTACCCCGGCAAGGGCAAGTCGGGCGACCTGCCGCCGCGCAGCGAATGTGCGCCGAAGTGGCACCCCCCGATCATGAAACGGCTCTTGCAGGTTCGCCTCATCCTCCTTGTCGGAAGCTACGCACAGAATTTCTATCTCGGCGGGGACGAGCACAGGCAGACGCTGACCGATCGCGTGCGCGCATGGCGCGAAACGCCGGATCCATGGCTTCCCCTGCCCCATCCAAGCCCGCGCAACATCGCCTGGTTCAAACGCAATCCGTGGTTTGAAGAGGAACTCGTTCCGCACCTTCAAGAGCGGGTACGCACTGCCCTTGGAGTGCTTCCCGAGTAATCGGGAAAAGCTAGCTCGTGAGCGCCTTCGCCGCCACGAGCGTGTTGCGCAGCAGGCATGCGACCGTCATCGGTCCGACACCGCCCGGCACCGGGGTGATGGCGCCGGCAACCTCGCTGGCCGAGGCGAAATGCACGTCGCCGACGAGGTGGCTCTTGCCGTAGACGCCACTGACACGGTTGATCCCGACATCGATCACGGTGGCACCGTGCTTGATCCACTCGCCGCGAACCATTTCGGCGCGACCGACGGCGGCAACGAGGATGTCGGCCTCGCGGCAGATCTCGGGCAGCGCCCGCGTGCGCGAATGGGCGATCGTGACCGTACAGTCCACCGACAGCAGCAGCGCCGCCATCGGCTTGCCGACGATGTTCGAGCGGCCGACGATGACCGCATTCATGCCGCCGAGCGCATCCTCGCCCAGGACCTTCTTCAGCATGTGCAGGCAACCATAGGGCGTACACGGCACGAGCAGGTCATCCGCGATCTCGCGGCCGGCGGAGAACAGCCGTCCCACGTTCAGCGGGTGAAACCCGTCGACATCCTTGGCGGGGTCGATGGCGTCGAGGACGACAGTCTCGTCGATCTGCTCGGGCAGCGGAAGCTGGACGAGGATGCCATGCGTGGCCGGATCGGCATTCAGCCGTTCGATCTCGGCGAGCAACTCTCCGGTGGTGGTTGCCACCGGCATCTCGATGAGGCTGCCATCCATGCCGACTTCCGCGGCATTGCGCGTCTTGGTGCGCACATAGGCGCGGCTTGCCGGATTGTCGCCGACGATGATGACCCGAAGGCCGGGCCTGACCGGCATGTCATCGACAAGAGCCGCGAGTTCCGTTCTCAGTTCGGCCGCCATCGCCTTGCCGTCGATCACCCTCGCGTTCATCCGCATCACCCCTTGCACGAACAGGACCCGTCACCGGCATCGCCGTTCGGGATCGCGAACAGGCTGCCGGTATTTCGTCAACACGCTGATAGCGCCGCTGCCGTGATGCACAGGCCGGTTTTCGACCGATACTTTTGCGAGAGCGGCGCGCGTCGTTTCGTCCCTCACTCGGCGGCGAGTGCCCGCGGCTCGTGCAGCCGGTAATCCCGGTCATGGCGAAGTGCCGGCACCATGCGCCGCGCATCACCGACCTTGGCGAGGTCCAGTTCGGCCATGATCATGCCGGGCTCGGGGCCGGCATCGGCAAGCACCTCGCCCCAGGGCGTGACGATGAGCGAGTGACCGTAGCGCTGCAGCTTGCCTTCCTCATCCTCGCCGCACTGGCCGGTGGCGAGCACATAGCTGCCCGTCTCGATCGCCCGCGAGCGCACGAGCACATGCCAGTGGGCCGAACCGGTCTTGCGGGTGAACGCCGCCGGAATGGTCAGGATATCCGCCCCGGCCTTCGCCAGCCTGCGGTAGAGTTCGGGAAAGCGGATGTCGTAGCAGATGGTCATGCCGACCCGCGCCTTGCCGATATCGGCCACGACCGCGCGATCGCCCGGCGAGACCGTGTCGCTCTCGCGATAGCTTTCCTTGCCGGCGAGATCGACATCGAACAGGTGGATCTTGTCATAGCGCGCGGTGATCTCTCCGTCGGGCGAGATCATGAAGGCGCGATTGCTGATCCGTCCGTCGCTGGTGGAGATGGCGAGCGAGCCGGTCATGAGCCAGAGCCCGGTTTGCGACGCCAGTTCCCGCATCCGGACGAGCACGGGATGTGCGGCCTCGTCGCGGGCACCGAGCTCGAAGCCGCCACCGCTGCGGCCAAAGCATGTGCCATATTCGGGAAGACAGGCGAATTCCACACCCTGTGCCGCTGCCTCGCGCACCCGCTCGAACAGCCAGGCCACATTCGCGTTCTCGTCCAGCGTTGCGTGATTCTGGATGCAGGCGACCTTGATCCTGATGTTGCCCAATGGCTCTCTCCCCGGATGCTCCCGCCGCTGCCGACATAAACGACGGCCGGCGGCGGTGGATGCAACGAGGATAGGCGACGTTCCCTCGACCGCCAAGGGGCGGCCGGTCAGTCTGCCGGTCGCAAGGCGGAGGGTTTCCGCGGCGATGTCGAGGCGACGATCGATTGTGCGGCCTCCGCCAGCCCGGCCGATTCGATCAGGCCGGCAAGACGCAGGGGTTCCGTATCGAGCACCTCGTCCATTTCACGCCGCAGGCCGGCCCTTGCGTCCGCGGACAGCTTCCCGGCGAGCAGGAGGCCCAGATGAACGCGGGAAAACCGAAGCTGTGGATGAAAGGGTGCGGCGGTGTAGGAGCCTTCGATGGTGCCGGCGGCCAGATCCGGCATGCCGGCGGTCGCCGCCGCCAGCGCCAGCAGGTACCACGCGTCGGCCTCGCCCGGAGCGCGTGACACGGCCGATCGGGCGAGATCAACGGCCGTGGCGGCAGCAGCACCCCTGCCCGCCTCACCCGCTTCGTTCCGCAAGTTGGTCAGTTCGACGGAAGCGAGCTCCGAAAGGTACCGGTCATCGTCGAGCCAGAAAAGCGCGTTCCGCCGTGACGATCCGGCACGCTCCATCCCGTGCCGTCCGGGTTCGCGGCCCGCTTCCAGTTCCGCAATCGCGGCATTGCCGGCAAGCGCGGCATTGGCCGCAAGGAATCGCGGCAGGGACAGGGCGACCAGCGCCATGGCGAAGAGGATCGATGGAACGGGGAACCTCACCTGAAATTCTCCGCCTTCATTGCCACTTCCGGGGGCCACTTCAGCAGCCACGTCCGAGACCACTCTCGGGGCCACGTCCGGGGCGGCTTCAGTTCGGGCTGAGCATGTCGGAACGGCCCGACGTGCCCGGCGAGGGAAGATGACCGTCATCCATACTGAAGGACAGCGATGATGATATCCGCGACGTTCCGGCTCCGGTCGCATAGGCCGCCGTGGCCGCATCGCCGCCGGCAAGATCGCCCGCAACATTCTGACCCGGCGAAATCCCGTTGCTCCTCGCGACGGCAAGCACGGCCGGGCTGATTGCCGGTGACGCCAGCGCCCGCTCGAGAGCCTGCGCGAGGAGGTCCGCATCCCGCGCCGACGGACGCGAATTGATCCTGTCGATGGCCGCCGTCATGAAGGCCTGGACATAGCCCGGATCATGCTGCCCGACGATGATGGCCGATTCCGTGGCAACCGCCGCCGCCTGTGATTCACCGTAGCCGGGCAGACGGCCGGATGCCGCCGCCAGCCGTGTCTGGTCGACCACCTCAACCGCCATGCCGGCACGCATCGCATCATTGGTCCCCACGCGATAGGCGGCATTGACGATCCGGGCCGTGAGCGGACCCAGTCCTTCGCCGGCGCGCGTGCCAAGGACGATCTCGTTGCTCACCATGGTGCGGACCTCGGTATTGCCGAGCGCGATGTATTTGAGCAGCGATTCATCGAAGGTGCTTCCGCCCTGGCTGACGAGCGCGGAGGCACCATGCGGCACGACCCGTGGAGCAGCAGTTTCCAGCGGAGCGAAAGCGGTCGGCTGCCCGCTGCTCAGGATCGACTGCCGCGTGGCGGGCCATGACTCCTGCGCGGACGCCACGGTCGATGTGGATGCCAGAAGAACGACTACCGTGATACCGAGATTCCTCAACATCTGAACGCGGATCCCATCATGGACATACGACAACGCACGGATCAACCAAAAAGAGAAACCGGGCTTCCGGATCCACTTCTTGCGAACGATGCCAGAGATCATAGTGAGCAGAAATTAACGAAACCTGAAATTTCCCATGTTGAATAAAGTCAAACGCGAGCCGGATCTTCCGCGAAACCGGTTAACGCAAGCTGATACCCGGGTAACGCAAGTCTGCGGGGGCTTACCTTTTGGAAAGAAATCTTTGCTATGGTGTCGTCTGTCGAGGTGCACGACAGAGGCACCCGTACAGGCATTAACGACGTCGGACCCGGATTGGGCGGGCAGGAATCTGCACCGTCCGCAAGAGAGACGAACGAGCGCGACTGCGGGACAGACAGCCGCTCATCCTTGAAGGGAACCCGACCATGGCCGAGACGAGCAACAACGCCGCGGCAAATATCCAACTTCCGGAGCATGTCGATGTCTGCATCGCTTCCACACCGGAGGAAGCCGGACAGGCGAACGCTCGGGCCGGCATTGCGATGGCGCAGGAACTGCCCGAAATCGATCCCCGATCCGCGATCGACGATAGCCCGGGGCGGATCCTGCATGTGTCGGTGCCTCCCGAGGGCATGCGCGTCGCCTACAGTGTCGAGGCGGGAATGACCGTCGAACTGGCAAGAACCGGCTTCGACGGGGCGACCTACACCTTCATGGACGGTGCGCTCGTGATCGAGCCGGCACCCGGTGGAACCGTGGTTCTCGAGCAGTTCGCGGCCGCCGCCGTTGCGGCACCGCCTCTCCTCCTTTCGGTCTTCGGATCCGAGGCGCTGCCGGCATCGTCGATCCTTGCCGGCTTCGATGGCGATACCACCGACCCGTCGCTCGTCGAACCGGCGGCCGGCCCCGACGGGGAGGCTGTTTCCACCACCACCGGCGGCGGCGCCGATTTTTCGGGCTATGATGCCGGTGCGATGGGCCCCGGCATGGGCGTGACGGGCGTGCTCGACCCGACCGCACTCTTCCGTTCGGTCTCGTTCGACGACAACCGCTCGGCTGGCGGCCATGGCGACGGCAGTGGTCTCTCCGGCTCCATCGATGACGGTGAGACCGGCTCCGGCGCGGGCGGCGTCGACAATGGCAACGGAAACGGCAATGGAAGCGGGAACATCCCGCCGGTTGCCGAACCCGACAAGGTGATCATCCTTCCCGATCATGCCGGTTCGATCACCATGAACACCCATGCCGCGACGGATGCCGATGGCGATACGCTGACCTATGAGCTCGGCGAACTGCCGGACCCGTCGATCGCGGTGATCACGCTCGGCGATGGCACGCCCGTGCAGGCCGGCCAGATCCTGACGGAGAGCGAATATCTCTCCCTGCATATCGACCCGAGCGACGGCTCCGCCGGTTCGGAGTTCGAGTTCAACTACACCGTTCACGACGGGCATGGCGGCAGCGATACCGGGACGATGCTCGTCCGTCTTCAGGACGCGGCGGAAGGCCCATGGTCCGAAAAGGGCGGCGACGGGCACGACGTCATTCGCGGTTCCTGGGGCGATGACAAGGTCTTCGCCGGTGGCGGCGACGACTATCTCAAGGGCGGTGCGGGAGACGACCAGCTCTGGGGCCAGGCCGGTGACGACCGCATCCACGCGGCTGGCGGCGACGATGTTCTCGTCGGTGGTGCCGGCCATGACGAACTGGTGGGCAATGAAGGCGACGACCTGATCATCGACGATCTCGCCGGAATCCGGCATGAGGGCTCGCAGACCCGGATCCAGGGTGGCGACGGCCACGACACGCTCCGGATCGACGGCGAGGGCAGGACCATCGATCTCACCCTGATCGACAATGCGCGCATCCAGAATATCGAGGAGATCGACCTCGCCGGCGGCGGCAACCGGCTGGTTCTCGATATCAGCGAGGTCCTCGGCATCTCCCACACCAGCGACACCCTCAGGATATCGGGAAGCGACGGCGACGCCGTCGCGGGCGATCTCGCGGGCGCCGTGGTGGACCAGAGCGATCCCGGCTACACCTCCTACACCTTCGGCAATGCGACACTCATCGTCGAGAACACGGTCGACCAGAGCGGCATCGTGGTCTGACCCTCGTTTCCGCATCACCCGGCCCGCCCCCCCGTCAGCCCGCAGTGGTTTTTCGGGGGGCGGAGCGGCAAGGCTCTGCCGAATTCCCGCCGGTGTTTGATCTCGTCCCGGGCTTGCTATAAGGAGGCGGCGTCCAACCGTTTCCTGGAGAGTTCATGCGTCCTTCCGGTCGAGCTGCCAACGAGCTTCGTGCAATTTCCATCGAGCCCGGTTTCAACCGTCACGCGGAAGGCTCGTGCCTCATCCGCTTCGGCGACACGCATGTCCTTTGCACGGCGACGGTGGAGGAACGCGTACCGCCCTTCCTGCGCAACAAGGGCACCGGCTGGGTAACCGCCGAATATGGCATGTTGCCGCGCTCGACCCATTCGCGCTCGCCGCGCGAGGCGGCCCGCGGAAAACAGAGTGGCCGCACGCAGGAAATCCAGCGCCTGATCGGCCGCTCGCTGCGGGCGGTGGTCGACCTCGAACGGCTGGGTGAACGGCAGGTCACGGTCGATTGCGACGTGTTGCAGGCCGATGGCGGAACCCGGACGGCATCCATTACCGGAGGCTATGTCGCCGCATCGATCGCGCTTCAGGGACTGGTCGACCAGGGGTTGCTTCCGGGACTTCCGATACGCGAGGCCGTCGCCGCGGTTTCCTGCGGGATCGTCGGTGGCGAAGCCGTACTCGATCTCGACTATGTCGAGGACAGCGGTGCGGAGGCCGACGCCAATTTCGTCCTCAGTGCAAGCGGCGGCATCGTCGAGGTCCAGGTCACCGCCGAAGATCATCCGATTCTACCGTCTCAGTTGCAGGCCATGCAGGCGCTCGCAGGTGAAGGTGTGGCACGGTTGATCGACATCCAGCGCGAGGCGATCGCCGCAGCCGGAACCCGCAGGCCGTGAGCCGGCGAAAACTGGAGCCCGGCGAACGCGTGGTGCTCGCCAGTCACAATGCCGGCAAACTCGAGGAGATCCGCGCACGTCTCGCCCGCCATGACATCGCACTCCTGTCGACCACCGAATTTTCGATCGACGAACCGGAGGAGAATGGCACCACCTTCGCCACGAACGCGATGATCAAGGCCGACAATGCCATGAAGAAATCGGGACTGCCGGCGCTTGCCGACGACAGCGGTCTCGAAGTGGCCGGCCTCAATGGCGAACCCGGCATTCATTCGGCAAGATGGGCGGGAGCGGCACGCGATTTCGCGATGGCCATGCGCATGGTCATCGCCCGCCTCGAAGACCGTTTTGGTAGTTTCGATCGGGCGGACAAGCGCGCCTCATTCGTTGCCACGCTCTGCCTCGCCTGGCCCGACGGGCATCGCGAATTTTTCGAGGGCCGCGTCGACGGCACTCTCATCGCCACCCCGCGCGGCACGGGCGGTTTCGGCTACGATCCGATCTTCGTTCCCGACGGCGAAACAAGAACCTTCGCCGAAATGAACAGAAACGAAAAAGCCGCCCTCAGCCACCGCACCCGCGCACTGCACCAACTGATCACCGAATGCGTGACCATACCGGCCTGACCCGTTGAAAGGACGGGAAAAGACGCAAGGACGAGAGACCGTGGCGTTCCCTCATCCCTGACATCGGCTGGCGGTAGTGCCTGCATACGGGCGGCACAGCGAATGACGAGCCGTCACTGCCAACATGGCGGACGCTGCCTACTCAAACTGCACCTTCAAAGACAGCAAGCTCATAGTGGACGGCCGTCCGGTTCAGTCCGTCGGGAACCACTACGAAAATTGCGTTGTGGAATTTGTGGGGCCTGCTGCTGTTGCGGTAGGAATCATTACAGAGTTCTGAAAAATGTCGCCTGAAATGGCCATGCAGTTTGCAAAAACCATCGGCATAGTCACCGAAAGCAAACACTGAGACGAAGCGGCGAGAGTTACTCTACTCCCACCATCCATTTTTCCAGAATTCGTGAATATCTTCTCGCTCTTCAACCCAATACTGGGGGAAGGGGCTCTGAGGATACCTCCCCTTGGAAAACAACCTGAAAGCGCGAACGCGCTATTCCTACGCCGCCAGCCTTGCCAGTTCGTCCACGGTCTTTCGTGCGATCTTGAGCCTGTCCTTGGGGGTTCTGGTTTCGCGCAGGATGACGACGCGGTGGTCGGGGCGGACGCGCATGGTGCCTTTGGACTGGGCGATGTGGGTGATGAGTTTTTCGGGGGCCGGGAAGATGTTGTCGTGGAAGCCGAGAACGACACCCTTGGGGCCGACATCGAGTTT
>JAGREZ010000029.1:2493-3695 GCA_020446285.1 Geminicoccaceae bacterium | reverse complement strand
CCGAAGCGGTCGATGAGTTCGGCGGCGAAATCCTCGATTTCCTGCGGCGATTCGAGACTGGCGAGGCGGCGATACATGGCGAGGCGCAGATCGAGGTCGCCGATATAGCTCTCGGGCATGAGGGCGGCGGCATCCACGGTAATCTGCGGGGTCCATTCGCCGGCCGGTTCCTCTCCGTCCCCGGCGCGCGACCTGATGGCGGCGACGGCTTCCTCGAGCATGTGGTTGAAGAGTTCGAAGCCGACCTCGCGGATCTGGCCGGACTGTTCGTCGCCGAGGAGGTTGCCGGCCCCCCTGATGTCGAGATCGTGGGAAGCGAGCTGGAAGCCGGCGCCGAGGCCGTCGAGCGACTGGATGACCTGCAGGCGTTTTTCGGCGGTGTCCTGGAGGATCTTGTTGGTGGGCACGGTGAAATAGGCGTAGCCGCGCACCTTCGAGCGGCCGACGCGGCCACGCAGCTGGTAGAGCTGGGAGAGGCCGAACATGTCGGCGCGGTGAACGATCAGCGTGTTGGCGGTCGGGATGTCGAGGCCGCTTTCGATGATGTTGGTGGCGAGCAGCAGGTCGACCTTGCGGTCGTAGAAGGCGGCCATCACCTCTTCGAGTTCGCGTGCGGGCATCCGGCCGTTGGCGACGGCGACGCGCAGTTCCGGCACGAGGCGGGCGAGATCCTCCCTGAGCTTCGCCTGATCGGAGACGCGGGGGCAGACATAGAAGCTCTGGCCGCCGCGATGATGCTCGCGCAGGAGAGCTTCGCGCAGGACGACGGGATCGACGGGTGTGACAAAGGTGCGCACGGCGAGGCGGTCGACCGGCGGGGTGGCGATGATGGAGAGATCCTTCATGCCGCCCAGCGCCATGTGCAGGGTGCGGGGGATGGGCGTGGCGGTGAGGGTGAGGACATGCACCGACGCGCGCATCTGCTTGAGACGTTCCTTGTGGGCGACTCCGAAATGCTGCTCCTCGTCGATGATGACGAGGCCGAGATTGTGGAAGCTCACACCCTTCGCGAGCAGCGCGTGGGTACCGATGACGATGTCGACGCGCCCGTCGGCCATCTCCTTCTTCACTTCGGCCACACGCCTTGCGGGAACGAAGCGGGAGATATGTTCCACCCGGATGGGAAGGCCCTTGAGCCTTTCGCTGAAGACCGAGAAATGCTGGCGGGCGAGAAGGGTCGTGGGGGCGAGGATGGCGACCTG
>JAGREZ010000029.1:0-2446 GCA_020446285.1 Geminicoccaceae bacterium | reverse complement strand
CGAAGCCGACATCGCCGCAGACGAGGCGGTCCATGGGCCGGCCGGAAGAGAGGTCCGAGAGCACCGCTTCGATGGCGTTGAGCTGGTCCTCGGTTTCCTCGAACGGGAAGCGGGCGGCGAATTCCTCGTACATGCCGGGCGGAAGCTGCAGCGCCTCGCCCTCGCGCAGGGCGCGTTCGGCGGCGATCCTGATGAGCTCCTCGGCCATCTCGCGGATGCGCTGCCTGACCTTGGCCTTGCGCGTCTGCCAGCCGACCCCGCCGAGCTTGTCGAGCTGCCCCGCGCCTTCGGACGCGCCGTAGCGTGAGAGGATGTCGATGCTTTCCACCGGCACGAACAGCTTGTCGCCGCCGGCATAGACGAGCTTGAGGCAGTCATGCGGCGCGCCGCCGATCTCGAGTGTGACGAGGCCCTCGAAGAGCCCGATGCCGTGCTCGGCGTGAACGACGAGATCGCCTTCGGCAAGCGTGCCGACATCCTGAATGAACTTGTCCGCGCGGCGACGGCGGGTGGCGGCGCGGGCGAGACGTTCGCCGAGAAGATCGCTCTCGCCAAGGATGGTGAGGCCCGGCGCATCGAGGCTCTCCTCGACCGGCAGCACGGCGATGGCGACTGTCCCGTCGACATGTTCGGCGAGGCTGTCGATCATGCGCGGCGCATCGAGGCCGTGATCCTGCAGGACCTGCGCAAGCCGGTCGGCGGAGCCGGCGGAGCTGGTGGCGAGGATCGGCGAACGGTCACGGGCGAGCAGGTCGCGAATATGCTCCACGACCGCATCGAACAGGTTGATGCTGCGGTCGTTGCGCTCGCGGGCGAAGTCGCGGCCGCGCCTGCCGCCGAGATCGCGCACCCGCGCCGAAGCGGCATCGGGGGTGTCATAGGGGGAGAGCTGGAAGCGTTCAGCCGTCGGGAACAGACGGCGCAGCTGTTGCTCGTCGAGATAGAGGCTGTGCGGTTCGAGCGGGTGATAGGGAGCGGCACCGAAGCCCCTGGTGCTGACTTCCGGGGTCATGCGCGCCTCGTAATGTTCGCCGATCAGTGCGGCACGGGCTTCGAGCGCTTCCACGGCGAGGTGGTCATGAACGAGGTCGCAATCCTCGCCGACATAGTCCTCGATGGTGGCAAGCCGTTCCTGGAACAGCGGCAGCCAGTGCTCCATGCCGGGAAAATTGCGCCCGGCGGTGACGGATTCGAGCAGCGGGTCGTCGGTAACGGCACCGAACGTACGCAGATAGCCGGCGCGAAACCGTTCGATGGCGTCCGCATCGAGCACGACCTCACTCACCGGACGCAGGTCGACGTCATCGATGCGGTCGGAAGTGCGCTGGCTCGCCGGATCGAAGCCGCGGATGGATTCGAGCGTGCTGCCGAAGAAATCGAGACGCACCGGACGCCGTTCGCCGGGCGGGAAGATGTCGAGCAGGCCGCCGCGCACGGCATATTCGCCCGCATCGACCACCGTGCTCACCCGGCGATAGCCGTTGCGCTCGAGATAGGCGGAGAGCTCGTCGCGTTCGGTGCGGCCGCCTGCCCTGATGCGGAAATGCGCGGCGACGATCGTTTCGACAGACGGCAGTTTCTGGATGAAGGCGTTGGCGGTGACGAGCAGCAGCAGCGGCCGGCCCTTGTCGCGCCCGGCAAGACGCATGAGCGTGCGCAGCCGCTCCGCGGTCACCTCGTTCGATGGCGATACGCGGTCGTAGGGCAGGCAGTCCCAGGCCGGGAGTGCGAGAATTTCGAGCCCGGGGCGAAAGAAGCGGGCCAGACGCGCGAGCACGTCGGAGCGCTGGGCATCGCGGGTGACGCAGACGAGCGGCCGCCCGCTCCCGGCCGCGCGATCTGCAAGGAACCAGCCATCGGTGCCGGTCAGCGCGCGCGAGAGAATCGTGCGGTCGGGCAATCGTTCGCCGGCATTTTCAAAGGGTTCGGGTTCGGCCTCGGCCGTTTCCACCTCGTTCATGGGTCAGCGCGCTCCACGGTATCCGTCTTCGCCGCGCGGAACCGGGCAAACACCTCATTGTCGTGACGTTCGGGCAGGGGCAGGGTTCCCTGGACCCAGGCATAGATATCCTGATCGCCTTCCTCGATCAGCGCCTCGAACTGGTCGAGCTCGCGCTCGTCGAGCCGGTCCAGCCACAGATCGACGAAACGGCCGAACAGGATATCGGATTCGCGAAAACCGCGATAGCGGCTTCGATGCAGCAATCTCTTGCGGCGGATCCCGACGGGTTCACTCATGATGCCATCCCTTGCTTGCACCCTTGCGCCCGGACACGATAGATGCGCTACGTTCACGACAGTTGCCGTGAAGACACGACCGCTCGGGGGTTTAACGGAAATGATCGAGGCGGCCAAGGCGACCGAGGGCCGCGCGCCCCGGCTTTTTGCATGGTTCGCGCCGGTTACGCCGGTCCATCTCGTCGTCTTCAAGGCACGCGCTCCATGG
>JAGREZ010000273.1 GCA_020446285.1 Geminicoccaceae bacterium | reverse complement strand
ATGGAGGATTTCCAGCTCGACATCATGATCGGCGAGGGGCCGGCGGCGCGTTCGGTGCGCATCGATCTGCCGCCCTTCACACTGGTGGGGGCGACGACCCGCACGGGCCTGCTCACGACCCCGCTGCGCGACCGCTTCGGCATTCTCTCGCGTCTCAATTTCTACGAACTCGACGAGCTCATCCACATCATCGAGCGCGGCGCCGATCTCCTGCGCTTCGATCTTGCCAAGGACGGTGCCGCCGAGATCGCGCGGCGGGCGCGGGGAACGCCGCGTGTGGCCACGCGCCTGCTCCGCCGGGTGCGCGATTTCGCGACAGTCGCCGGCAGCAGCATGGTGGATGCGACGCTCGCCGATCAGGCGCTGCAACAGCTCGATGTCGACAAGCTCGGGCTCGACAGTCTCGACCGCCGCTACATGAATGCGCTCGCGCATCATTATGGCGGCGGTCCCGCCGGCATCGAGACACTGGCGGCGGCACTGAGCGAGCAGCGCGACACGCTCGAGGAGACCGTCGAGCCGTATCTGCTTCAGCAGGGGCTTGTCCAGCGCACGCCACGCGGCCGGTTGCTCACCCGCGAGGCCTGGCGGCATCTGGGGCTGGCCGTCCCGCGAACGCTCGACGAACAGGCATCTTTGTTCGGGGACGGCGAGGCATGAGCGATGGCGGGCACAGTCTGTTCCTGCGCGTCTATTACGAGGATACGGACGCCGCCGGGATCGTCTATTACGCCAATTATCTGAAATTCGCCGAGCGCGGCCGCACGGAGATGCTGCGCGATGCCGGTTTCGACCATCGCCGCCTGCGTGACGAGCATGATCTGGTATTTGCCGTGCGCCGCTGTTCGGCCGATTATCGCCGGCCGGCCCGCCTCGATGATCGTCTCGAGGTGCGCACCGCCGTCAGTCGCCATTCCGGCGCGCGCCTTGTCATGAGCCAGTCGATCCTGCGTGACGGCGAGCTTCTGGTTGCCGTCGAGGTTGAACTCGCCATTCTCTCCACCCGCCTTCGCCCGCGTCGTCTGCCGGCAGATCTCGTCGCGGCGCTGATACGTTCCTGATCCATCGCCCATCCGCTCCGCCGGCGCAAAGCGCCACAGGGCCATTTCCCGCCTTTTCATCACGGTAACTTTGGTGTTCTTTGAGTGTCCGGGACAGACGATCCGTTTCGGACCGACCCGGCAACATGACGCGGGAGGGCTTCATGCAGCGGCAGATTCAGGACAGGATCGACAGGTTTCTCGAACTGGCCTCCGTCCGTCATCCGGTGTTGCTGGCGCCGATGGCGGGTTGCTGCCCGCCCGCCGTCTCGATGGCGGTGGCGAATGCCGGCGGGCTCGGCGCATGCGGCGCCCTCCTGTTCGAGCCCGCGCGGATCAGCGCATGGTGCGAGGCGTTTCACGCCGGCAGCAATGGCAGCTTTTCGCTCAATCTCTGGGTTCCCGATCCCGAACCGCTCGACGATGTCGTGGCCGACCGGCTCATGGCCGAGGCCATGTCCGACTGGGGGCCGACGGTCGATGCAGCCGCGGCGCTCGACCGGCCCATCGATTTCGAAAGCCAGTTCGAAGCGATCCTCGAGGCAAGGCCGCGTTTCTTCTCCACGATCATGGGCCTGCCTTCGCAGTCGATGGTGGAACGGTTGCAGACCCTTGACATTCTCTGGATGGCCACCGTGACGACAGTGGGCGAGGGGCTCGCGGCGGCGGCGGCCGGCGCAGACGTACTGGTGGCGCAGGGAGCCGAGGCAGGCGGCCATCGCGGTGCCTTCGATGCCGGCGATGGGATCAGCCGGGCGGTCGGTTCGTTCTCGCTCATTCCGGCGCTTGCCGATCAGGTCGATCTGCCCATCGTCGCCACCGGCGGTATCGCCGACGCGCGCACCGCGATTGCCGCCCTCGTGCTCGGCGCATCGGCCGTGCAGATCGGCACGGGCTTCCTGCGCACGCCCGAAATGGGCCTCGATCCCGCATGGTCCGAAGCACTTCGTGCCACCCGCCCGGAGGACACGGCGCTCACACGGGGATTCTCGGGGCGTCCCGGTCGGGCCATCCGTTCGAAATTCGTCGAGGCGTTCGAGAAGGGCGAGATGCCCGAACCGCGTCCCTACCCGGCGCAGCGCGGGCTTACCGCTGCCATGCGCAACGAGGCTGCGGGGACCAGCGACATGGAACGGATGCAGGCCTGGGCGGGCCAGTCGGCCATGCTCTCCAGCAATCGCGGAGCAGCTGATATCGTCGAACAGCTCGCCGCCGAGATCCGCACGTTCCTCAGCGTGATGTGAGACGTCTGCACAATCGGCTGCTGCTGCCGGTTCCCGCCTATCGTTCCTGCAGGGCAAGGCGGGCGCCAAGGCCACAGAGAATGGTGCCGGCGATCTTGCCCTGCCATTTGCGGACAGCCGGATTGCGCCGGAGAAAACCGCCAATCGCTCCGGCGGCAAGCGCCACCGCAAGTGTCGCCAGCGTTCCGAAAAGGATGAAGAGGAGGCCGAACACCAGCAGTTGCATGGCGATTCCGCCCTGTTCGACGACAACGAACTGAGGCAGGAAGGCGAGGAAGAACATGGCCGACTTCGGGTTCAGGATTTCGGCAAGACACGCCTCGCGAAAGGCCCGCACCGACGTTGTCGACGCAGGCTGCGGACCATCGTCGACCGGCACATGCTCGAGGAAGCTCCGGATACCGAGCCAGACGAGATAGAGAGCGCCGAGCATCTTGATGACGAAGAATGCCTCGGCCGACGCCATGACCGCCGCTGACAGGCCGACCACGGCAAGGATCGTATGGACGACATCGCCCGCGGCGATGCCGAGGCTGGTGGCGATGCCCACTCTCGTTCCCGATGCCGTTGCGCGGGCGAGCGTAAGCAGCATTGACGGACCTGGAAAGAGGACGAAACCGGTCAGCACGGCGATATAGGCAAGGAGTACCGTCGTTTCGGGCATGGCGTCACCTTCCTTGAATTGCCGGTTGCGGGTTGTCGGGGCGCAGTGTAGCGCCGTGAGCGGATCTCGTGCAGGGTTGGTTGCGGTCTGACCGGCATGAAATTGCGGGCGGTTTTCCGTTCGCGCCGGTGTCGGGTGGCCGATCACGCACAAGTGGTTGTGCCGGAGGTCGCGTCCACGCTTGACAGTTTTGTCGGAGACGATCATAGAGCAGTCTGGATCTTTGAAGACAGTGGTTGCGCTTTCCGTTGCAAGCACATGACTCTCCAAGAGTTTCCCCGCTAAACCATAGATCTTTCAGGGGAATTCGATTGCGCATCGAGATGGATGGACATGGAAACTGACGCCGTGCAAGGGACGGTGCTCGACGACGCTGCCGCGGGTGCGGATATCCTCTCGCTCGTTCTTCAGGCGGATATCGTTGTCAAGACGGTCATGCTCGTGTTGCTGCTCGCATCGCTGTGGTGCTGGGCGGTGATCTGGCAGAAATGGCGGACGCTGCGGGTGATTCGCGCGAAGACAAGTGAATTCGAGGAGAATTTCTGGTCCGGCGCGCCACTCGACGACCTCTATCGCCGGATCGTGAAATTCGCCGATCATCCGGTGGCGATGATGTTCACGGCCGGCATGGAGGAATGGCGCGAGGCGCCGCGCGCCATTTCCGGCGATCTCGTCGACCGTCTCCTGCAGCGTATCGGCCGGGTGATGCAGCTCACCATGGATCGCGAGATGAGCCAGCTCGAACGGCATGTCTCGTCGCTTGCGACCATCGGTGCCGTCGCCCCCTTCATCGGCCTGTTCGGTACGGTCTGGGGGATCATGAACAGTTTCCAGTCGATCGCTGTGACGAAGAACACGACGCTCGCTGTGGTAGCTCCGGGCATTGCCGAAGCCCTGTTCGCCACCGCTCTCGGTTTGCTCGCCGCCATTCCGGCGGTGATCGCCTACAACCGCATTTCCGGATCCATCGACGATCTCGGCGAGCGGCTCTCCGGGTTCAGTGACGAGTTCGTCGTGGTGGTCGGCCGCGACATCGACAATCATTCCAGGATCGCTGCCTGATGGGAGCGGCGGTGGGCGGCGCGCAAGGCAGGGGCTCGAAACGGCGTGCACGGCGCAGCATGGCCGAGATCAATGTCACCCCGATGGTGGATGTGATGCTGGTCCTGCTCATCGTCTTCATGGTCACGGCGCCGCTTCTGACCACCGGTGTCAATGTCGACCTGCCGCGTGCTGCAAGTTCGCCGCTGCCGGGACAGGATGAGCCGTTGAGTGTGACGGTGGGGCCGGACGGTGCGGTGCATCTGCAGGATTCGGTCATCGACATCGCGCAGCTGGCGCCACGACTGGTCGCCATCACCGCGAACAATCCGCAAGCGCGCATCTTCGTGCGCGGGGATCGCGCGGTGGATTATGGCGAGGTGATGTCGGTCGTCGGCGCCATTCATGCCGCGGGGTTTTCGAAGGTGGCGCTGGTCACCGAACATCCCGGGGCCGGGCCGGAGCGATAGGTCATGCGGCGCGCGCTCATACTCTCCGCCGCATTCCATGTCGCCCTCGGACTTCTGCTGCTGACGGGGCTGCCGGACTTTGGCGAAAAGCTCGAGGTCGAGGAGGCGGTGACGGTGGACATCGTCGCCGAGCCCGCCTCGCTGCTCGACAAGCCGCCCGAACCGCCCGAGCCCGAGCCGGCCGAGGCCGCACCATTGCCCGAACGCGCCGCCGCCAGTCCGGCACCGCAGGTCGCCGCTCGTCCCGAACCGCGCGAGGAACCGCCACCTCCCGAGCCCGAACCGCCGCCACCGGAACCCGCGCCACCACCGCCGGAACCGGAACCTGCGCCCGAGCCGGAACCGGCAGAAATCGAGCCCGTGCCGGTGCCGGAACC
Source organism: Geminicoccaceae bacterium (assembly GCA_020446285.1). Classification (GTDB taxonomy): domain Bacteria; phylum Pseudomonadota; class Alphaproteobacteria; order Geminicoccales; family Geminicoccaceae; genus JAGREO01. The sequence continues at coordinate 5,889 of JAGREZ010000273.1, read as the reverse complement.
ACCTCGCGCAGTAGCGAGGCCGATCGCCAAGCCGACGCCTCCCGAACTGCCCAAGCCGGAGCCCGAACCGGCAGAGATCGCGCAAGCAGCGCCAAAGCCGCCGGCAACGCCGATACGCAAGCCGCCGCCACCCGAACCGGAGCCCGTGCCCGAACCCGAGATGGTTGAAGCGGAACCCGTCGAGGAGCCGCCGGAAGACGAGTTCTCGGCCATGCTGCGCAGCGTCGAGACGCTGAACAAGAGGGTGAAGGCCGACGAGCGGCGCGAGGGAGAGGGGACGGCGGAAAGCGAGAAGGCGGTGGCGAAGGACAATGACGCCCCGGTTATCGCCAGCCTCACCGCAAGCGAGATCGGCGCCATCAAGCAGCAGATCGAACGCTGCTGGAACGTGCCCATCGGCGTGCGCGGCATCGAGACCATGCAGGTGACCCTGCGCATCCGCATGACCGTCGAGGGCGAGGTGACCAGCGTCGATATCGAGGATCGCTCGCGCCTTGCCGCCGACAGCGGTTTCCGCATCGTCGCCGAGAGCGCCCAGCGTGCGGTGTTGAGCTGCAGGCTCAGCCTGCCGCCGGAGAAGTACGAGCTCTGGCGCGACATGGTCATGACCTTTCATCCAAGAGACGCGATCAGCGGGTAGACTCATGAGCAGACTGACACGACGTGCGTTTCAGGGCGCGGGCCTCGCGACACTCGCGGTGGCCGGGATGGGGGCGGATCCGCTCTCGGCCCAGCTTCGCGTCGACATCACTTCCGGGCGGGTCGAGCCGATGCCGATCGCGCTCAGTCCGCTGTTCGGCGCGAGCGCGGAGGATTCGTCGCTCGGTGCGGCGATGATGGATGTGGTCGCCGCCGATCTCGAGGGATCCGGCCTGTTCCGGGTGATCGACGGGCGCGCCTATATCCAGTCGCCCGCCGAACTTCAGGATGTGCCGCGCTTCGCCGACTGGCGACAGATCAACGCGCAGGCGCTCGTCAATGGCCGGATCGAGCGGCAGGGGGCGAACGGACTCGGTGTGGAATTCCGTCTCTGGGATGTCTTCGCCGGTTCGCAGATGCGCGGCCTTCGCTATGACGGCGAGCGCGACAACTGGCGCCGCATCGCCCACAAGATCGCCGATATCGTCTATGAGCGGCTCACCGGCGATGGTGGTTATTTCGACAGCCGGATCGTCTATATCAGCGAGACCGGCCCGGCCACGCGCCGGGTCAAGCGTCTGGCGATCATGGACCAGGACGGCGCCAATCACAGTTTCCTCACCGATGGCAACCGCCTCGTGCTGACGCCGCGCATGGCTCCCGACGGTCGCCGGGTCGCCTATCTCGTCTATCAGTCGCCGGCACCGCAGATCTACATGCGCGATCTTTCGAGCGGTCGGGAGAACGTGCTCGGCAGCTTTCGCGGCATGAGCTTCAGCCCGCGCTTCTCGCCGGATGGTGGGCGCATGCTGATGACCCTTGCAAGCGAGGGCAATTCCGACATCTACGCCTTCTCGACCGCCAGCCGCGACGCGCGCCGGCTGACCACCGCACCGGCCATCGACACTTCGCCCACATTCTCGCCCGACGGCCAGCGGATCGCCTTCAATTCCGATCGCGGCGGCAGCCCGCAGCTCTATGTGATGGACGCCGACGGTGGCAATGTGGCGCGCATCAGCTTCGGTTCTGGCCATTATGGCAGTCCGGCCTGGTCGCCGCGCGGCGATCTCGTCGCCTTCACCAAGATCAAGGGCGGGATGTTCCACATCGGCATCATGGAGCCCGACGGCAGCAATGAACGTCTCCTGACGAGGAGCTTTCTCGACGAGGGACCGACCTGGTCGCCCAATGGCCGGGTCATCATGTTCAGCCGCGAGGATCCGGGCACCGATCGAACACGTCTGTTTACCATCGACATTACCGGTTACAATGAACGCGAAGTGGCCACGCCGCAGGATGCTTCCGATCCCGACTGGTCGCCCTTGATCTCATGAGGGCGTCGCGTGTATTGACCATGTGGTTTACCAAGTCGCACACCGCTCGACCGTGGAGCGAGATGTGCCTGATGGCCTCACGCCAGGGTTCCAACTGAAATGCTCAAGAAATTTGCCGCGCTGTTCGCCGTTCTGTTCCTCGTTGCCGCCTGCAGCGGTGCCGAGGAAGGAGACATCATCACCGGCACGTCCGGTGCGGGTTCGACCGGGGCCGGTGCCGGCTCTGGCGCCGATGCCGCCGGCGGCGGTGCCGGTGGCCTGAGAGATTCCGACCTTACCTCGAGTGACCTTGCCGCCGGCGCGCCTTCGCCCGGCACGGTGGAGGATTTCGAGGTCAATGTCGGCGACCGTGTGTTCTTCGATGTCGACAGTTCCTCGCTCAATGACGAGGCCCGCTCCATCCTCGACCGGCAGGCCGCATGGCTGCTGCAATATCCCGCCGTCACCATCACGATCGAGGGGCATTGCGACGAAAGCGGTACGCGCGAATACAATCTCGCCCTCGGCGAACGCCGCGCCTCGGCGGCCAAATCCTATCTCGTCGCGCTCGGTGTCGACACGGCGCGGATCCTCACCTTCAGCTATGGCGAGGAACGTCCGGTCGATCCGGAGCACACGCCGCAAGCCTACGCCATGAACCGGCGGGCCGTGACGGTCGTCAATCTGGTGAACTGACGTGGAGGGCACCGTTCGCACCATGGTCACGGATTGCGGGGGATGTGCCATGCCCGACAGGATGTTGAAACCTGCGTTCCTCATCGGGCTCATGCTCCTGGCATTCGCTTTTCCGCCGGGCGCATGGGCGCAGGGCACGGATGCGTCGCGCCTCGCGGCCATGCAGTCGCGCATCCTCGAACTCGAGGAGGAAATCCGCAGGCTCACCGGGCGGGTCGAGGAGGTGGAGTTCGAGAACGGACGGTTGCGCGACCGGATGGACCGGCTCGTGGGTGATCTCGACGACCGGTTGCGCGTCATGGGCGAAGCTGCGGCTGTGCCTTCGGTTTCTCCGGTTTCGCCAGTGCCCGTCTATCCGGTGGATTCGGCGGGTGTCGCGGCCGGTGCCGGCAGTACGATCGGTGGGCCGGCACCGGAGGTTCCCGCCGCGGTCGGAGCGCCGGCGGTCATCGTCAGCGGGGAAGCCGTCGGCGCACCTCCGGCGGTCGCTGCACCACCGGCGGTAACGGCCGGTGGTGCCGGTGATCTCGCCGGACCGGGGCAGGGGGAACAGGTGCTGGGCACCATTCCACGGGATGCGCTCCTCGATCTGCCGCAACCGAGCGAGGAGGCTCTCGCCGCAGCGGCGGCCAGCCTTCCCGCCGAAACACTGAGTGGCGACGAGACGACACGGTTCAATTCGGCCATGGCGCTTCTGCGCGCCGGCAGCATCGATGCCGCCGAAGTCGCCTTCCGCCGCTTCATCACCGATTTCCCGCAAAGCGCCAACACGCCGGAAGCTTCATTCTGGATCGGCGAAACCTTCCTCGCTCGTGGCGAGAATGCCGAAGCGGCGGCGACCTTCGCCCGGAATGTGCGGACCTACGGTTTCGACGCGAGGAAGGCGCCGGACAATCTGCTCAAGCTCGGCGTGGCACTCAATGCACTCGGCGACCAGCAGAAGGCCTGCGCCAGTTTCGACGAGCTTGAAAAGCGCTATTCCGATCTCGGCGTTGCGATCCGTCAGGTTCTGACCCGTGAACGCGCATCCGCCGGCTGCGGCTGAACCCGTTCAGCGGACACCCCCGCTCGAAGTGCTGTTCGCCAGGGCCATGGCGTGTTTCGAGCCGTTCGAAGCCGCTCCCCTTCTGGCGGTTGCCGTGTCCGGTGGCTCCGACAGCATGGCACTTGCCGCGCTCGCGGCCGACTGGTGTCGTGCACGGGGCGGGCGGGTCATCGGCCTGATCGTCGATCACGGACTTCGGGCCGAATCCGCCGGCGAGGCGCGGCGGACCGCCGGGGTGCTCATGGCACTTGGGATCGATACGAGGATTCTCTGCTGGCAGGGGCCGAAGCCGCGCTCGCGCATCCAGGAACGGGCGCGAGATGCCCGTCTCGATCTTCTCGTCGGGGCGTGCAGACAGATCGGCGCGGCCCATCTCCTCCTCGGGCACCATTGCGGCGACCAGGAGGAAACCGTGGCCATGCGTCTCGAACGCGGCAGCGGAACACAAGGCCTTTCCGGTATGAGCGCCTGCCGTGAACTGGATGATCTGCGGCTTCTGCGCCCGCTCCTGCGGTTCACGCGCGCAGGGCTCCGTGAATGGCTGCGACGCGCCGGCATCGGCTGGATCGATGATCCGTCCAACAGGGACCGGCGTTTCTGGCGCGCGCGCTATCGTTCATCCGGTTCACGTTCACCACCGGGCGAGCTCGAAACGATCCGAAATGCGAGTGCTGACGCGAGATGCGACAACGAGATGCGGAGGGACGCGGTCGCCGCTCTGGGGGTGACCTTTCATCCGCTCGGCTGGATCGATGTCGACCCCGCGGCCTGGCATGCCGCACCCGTCGATGTGCGGGCAGCGCTCGTCGCGGCGGCGATCCGCTGTGTCACGGGCACCTTCATCCCGGTCCGAAGGGATGCGGTCGACCGGCTTCTCGCCGCATTTGCCCGTGGTGAGCCCCGCCGCACCCTCGGCCATGCAATTTTCGCAAATCGCGCTTGCGGCCTTCGGATCATGCGCGAACCCCGGCATCTGCCGATGGCCTGCGATCTTGCCGGAGGCGGAAAACTGCTCTGGGATAACCGAATCTTCATCGAATCGACAGAAGATCAGCCGACCGCCGGTATCCGGCCTGCGGATCGGCAGAGCATTGCGCGACTTCCGGCGGAGATCAGGAGAAAGGGCGAATTTCCGGTGGATGCGCTGCTCGGGATGCCCGCATTGCGTCGGTCAGGGTGCGACGAATGGCAACACATGCTCGCGTTTCGCGGGGGAGGCGGTATAATCTGGTGTTTTCGCCCGGCCCGGGCGTTCACGGGTGTGTCGTTCGTGCGAAAAGCGGTTGCCTGTGATAAAATCCTGCCTATCTAAGGCATCAGGGTTCACGCCCGTATGTGCCCGGCACCGCCCGGGTGACTGGAAATCGGGCGGAAACAGAACGAAGGTGGAAATGGCTCTGCAAACCTGCAGCTTGTTTCATGAGGCCGAACAGTGAACAATTTCAGCAAGAATCTTGCGCTTTGGATCATTATCGGTCTTTTGCTGATCGCTCTGTTCAATCTGTTTCAGGGCCCTTCGACGAGAGGTACGCAGACGCCGCTCGCCTTCTCGGACTTCCTGAGCGAGGTCGAGGGCGGTCGGGTCAGCGACGTCACCATTCAGGGTGACAGCATTTCCGGTCATTTTTCCGATGGCCGGCCCTTCGCCACCTATGCGCCCAATGATCCCAATCTGGTGGAACGCCTCACCAAGCACGGTGTGACCATCCGCGCCATGCCGCTCGATGACAGCATGCCCTCCCTTCTGGGCGTCCTGGTGTCATGGTTCCCGATGCTTCTCCTGATCGGTGTGTGGATATTCTTCATGCGCCAGATGCAATCGGGTGGTGGCAAGGCCATGGGTTTCGGCAAGAGCCGGGCACGGTTGTTGACGGAGAAACACGGCCGCGTGACCTTCACGGACGTCGCCGGTATCGACGAGGCCAAGGAGGAACTCCAGGAAATCGTGGAGTTCCTCAAGAACCCGCAGAAATTCCAGCAGGTCGGCGGTCGCATCCCGAAAGGTTGCCTGCTCGTCGGGCCGCCGGGCACCGGCAAGACGCTGCTGGCCCGGGCCATTGCCGGCGAGGCCAATGTTCCGTTCTTCACCATCTCCGGCTCCGATTTCGTCGAGATGTTCGTCGGTGTCGGCGCCAGCCGTGTCAGGGACATGTTCGAGCAGGCGAAGAAGCATGCGCCCTGCATCGTCTTCATCGA
>JAGREZ010000272.1:1085-9007 GCA_020446285.1 Geminicoccaceae bacterium | reverse complement strand
GGTCATGGTGTCGTGTCGCGCTGCATGCTCCTGATGATGCTGTTGCCGGCCGTGTTCCACAGGGCGCCGGCTTCGCCTCCCATCAACCGGAGACCGGCGAATGCGGTGATGGCGACCACGGCCGCCATCAGGGCGTATTCGATTGCCGTTGCCCCGGTCCCCGACCGCAGGAAACGAAAGCTGCGGCGGCCGGGACCCTGAACATGGACCAGCGGCGGTCCGGCTCCGTCCGAAAACGGTCCACGAGCCTTGCGCTCTCGATAATCCGGCATGGGTCGATCCTTGTAACGGGTTCTTGGACCGGCAGCCGGACCCTCCCCGCCCGAAAACCGCCGTCACGGGGAACATGGACCACCCGCATTAAGGATTTGTTAACACGGAATACTACCGGAAAATGCCGCAGTCAGTTGCCACCGAGGAGCCTGCCGAGGGATTCGAGGGCCTTTTCGGCCGGTTTCACGGCTTGGGCCGGCTGGTCCTCACCGGACGCCGCCCCGCCATCGCCTTCCCCTGAGGGAGCACTACCGCCGAGAAGTTCCTTGACGAGGCCGCCGGCGGCCGCCTTGCCGGGGTCGACCCCCAGGACCTTTTCCAGATTTTCCCCGACCTCGCCGAGCTTGCCGCCCTTCGCCGCGAGCCCGCCGACGATAGCGCCCACCCCCTCGCCGGAAAGGAGATTGCCCGTGAGCGCGCCGTCGATATCGAGCTGCACCTGCGGATCGGACCAGGGGCCGTGCACGACGATCGGCACGCCGAGTTCGAGATCGGGGTCGGATGTCGCATCCTGCCCCTGCAGGGTCGACGCCGCCTTCGGCGCAAGGCGGTAATCCAGCGTCCGCGCGGGAAGATCGACCGTGCCCGCCCCGGTCACACGCAGAAGCGGCGCGCGCAACGCTATGTCCTCATTGCGCAAGACACCCTTGTCGATGGTGAACGTACCGCCGAGCTCGGCGAAATCGGTCTTTCGCTCCTCCTTCGCCGCATGGCTGACACCAAGCGTCATCACCTGACGGACGACGGCACCGATATTGAAACCGAGGATCGCACCGTCACGCAGCATGATCGTGCCATCGCCGTCGAGGGCCTCGACCAGCGCCTTCACACTCGCCCCCTCGCTCTTGAGCGAGAGCCCGACATCGCCCGTACCCTCGAGACGCTCGAATCCGGCAAGGGATTTCAGGATCGGCAGGAGTGCAATTCCCTCGAGCTTCGCGCTCGCCTTCAACGAGGGCGCATCGTTCCCGGCGATATCGGCCTCGGCCTCGAGATTGCCGCCATAGAGCGCCTGTTCGAGAATCTTCAGCCGCGCATGAAGATTGTCGGCAAAGAGCTCGTACTTGCCGGCACCGAGCTCAATCCCGCGCGCGTCGAGACCCGCCGTCTCCACCACGAGATCGAGATCGACCGGAAGCGGCAGCGGCAGATCGAGGGGATCATCCGGCCAGCCCGCAGCGGCGGCGCTGCCATCGGTTGCTGCCGGTGCGGCGTCCGGACCGCCCGCATCACCCTCAGGCGGGAGATATGGCCCGAGATCGAGGGCCGCGAGCGCGAGGCTGCCGGAAAGCTTCGCACGGTCGCCGAGCGTCACCGCGAGATCGCCGCTCGCAGACATCCGGTCGACCGAAAGCTGAAACGGCGCGATATCGAAAGCCCCGGCCGTGCCGGCGAGACCGGCATCCAGCTTCACCACCGAAAGCACGCCATCCGGCAGGTCGAGCGGCTGGCCGGCCCAGGAGGCGAGATGCCGGGGATCGGTGAGATCGACCCCGGTCCTGACATCGAAAGCCTGCTTGCCACCATCGAGCTTGCCGGCGAGCGATGCCGTTCCGCCGGGCATGGTCAGATCGAGTTGCAGATCGCTGGCGCCGCCCGCCGCAAGCGCGTTCGCATCGGCGATCCGGCCTTTCAAAGCGGCATTCTCGCCACCCTGTACCAGCGAACCGTCAATGTCGATGGCGGGCGAACCGGCACTGCCGGCAATGGTCAGCTGGATGTTCTCGAAACTCCGCTCGATCCCCGACCGGCGGTCCGCGAAGGTGACGAGACCGTTTTCGATGCGGATGTCGCCCAGGACGATTTCGGGAAGCGCAACGCCGCCGCCATCACCGCTCCCGCCGTCCGCCTTCGGCCCGCCATCGCCGTCACCATCGCCGAAATCCCAGTTGGCGACGCCGTTCTCGTCGATGGAAAGATGGGCCACCGGCTGCACCAGCCTGAGAACCGCGACATCCACCCGGCCGTCGAGATAGGCGAGCGCGTCGACCTGCAGGTCGAGTTCCTCGAAGGCGAGCATGTCCCGCTCGCCCTCACCCTCGCGATTGGCGAGAGCAACCTTGCCCGCATGCAGCGTCAGCGGCGGCCACAGTGTGTAGTCGAGATCGCCGTCGATGCGGAGTTCGCGCCCCAGTGCCCGCCCGGCCAGTGTCTGCACCTGATCCTTGACGAACGAGGCGGGCAGCAGGAACGGCGCCGCGACGATCACGGCAACCACGAGAATGACGATGACGAAAAGCCAGGTGAGCAGCTTGCGCATGGGTCCGGAACCATCCGTTCGACAGCGGGGTTTCCGCCCGCGCCAATGGTTCCGACGCCGACGGGGCGTGCATCATGCCAATGAATGCGCGGCGACGCCAGAGCGGCGATGCCGGTCCCTGTGGCGCGCCGCGGGGACAGAACGTCGCTATTCTGATTATGGCAAATTTTTCAAGAACGTGATGATCGCGTTTCGATCTTCGTCCGGCAGTTTGGACGTTCCGTTGTTGATGATCTTCGCCATGCCGCTTCCGGCAAAATCTCCATCGGGCAACATGCCAAGTTGCAGGAAAAGTGACAGATCACCCTCGCTCCAGTCGCCGATTCCCGCGGCATCGGCCGTGATCGCCGGCACGTTCTCGCCCTCCGCACCATCCGGATTGCCACTCCAGTCACGGGCATGATCCAGCGCGCCGAACAGGTTGCGCGGTGTATGGCATTCCGCGCAATGCCCCGGACCGAGCGTCAGATAGGCACCGCGGTTCCACACCTCGTCGCGGTCGGCGACGGGCTCGAAACGTTCGGGTTCGAAGAACAGCCAGCGCCATCCCCACAGGGCCACCCGCAGGTCGAGCGGAATGTCGAGATACGGCCAGACCGGCATTTTCAGCTCATGATCCGGCGATGACGCTTCCACCGGTTCGATCGTGTCGAGATAGCCCTTGAGCGCGATCAGGTCCGCATCGCTCATATGGGTGTAGGACGTGAACGGAAAGGCCGGATAGTAGGGATCGCCCTCGGGCGAGATGCCCTCGCGCATCGCCTTGATGAAATCGGCATCGCTCCATCCGCCGATGCCCGTCGCCGCATCCGGGGTGATGTTGGGCGGATAGAAGGTGCCGAACGGCGACACGATGGGATCGCCACCGGCGAGCGCGGGCCCCTCGCGGGTGGTATGGCAGTTGGTGCAGCCACCGATATCGAAGAGCAGTTCACCGCGATCGGCCGGCTGATTCTGCGCAAGCGCCGACGACGCGCCCGCGATCACGCCGACCGCAAGCGGAAGAACGAACAGGATATGCACGATTGATGGCTCCGGACGGGGCGGGACTCAGTTCTTCTTGCGGTAATCCGCGTGACAACCGCCGCAGCCGTCCTTGCCCATGGCGGCAAACGCCGCGAGAGATGCCTGCGCATCGCCGCTCCCGGCCGCAGCATCGAGATCGCCGGCGAGCTTGGCCAGCCTGTCGGCCGCAGCCTGGAAACCGTCCGGGTCCTCCCAGATCGACGGCAGCGCCTCGGTGGGCGGGTCGAGACTGTCCTCGGGGAACATGGCGGGAATGGCGGCGGCGATATCGGCGATCGCGCGGGCATGGATGCCGACCTGATCCATCAGTTGCGTCTGGTCCGTCAGGATCGATTTCAAGGCACCCGAATGCGCACCGAGCGCCTTCATCGCGGTCTCGCGATAGGCAACGATGCCTGTGGCCTCCTGGGCCCCGGAACCGGTCGGGACGGTGATTGCAAATACAACGGCAGCCAGGGCCAGGGTTCGAAACTTCATGTAGACATCCCCTCCATTGACGACAGAAGACAGACCATTGCCCGTCCGGATCAATCCTCACACATGGAACAGAATTTGCCGGTGGAGCGCAATCACGAATCCCGGAAAATAACGCTCAAGTGATCCCGCACCGTCAGCTCGCCGGCATCGGTGCCGCGTCGATGATCTCGAATGACGGGCGCACCTCGCCCCGGTATTCCTCGCGGCGCAGTCGCCCGGCGAGCATGATCGTGCCGCCTGCCTGCATGAGAGGGGCATCGAGTCCCTTCTGCGTGGCGCGAAAGGCGATGGCCTTGACGCTGCCGCCGGCGGGACCGCCGAGAAGACAGGAAAGATGGCCCGTTCCCACCTCGCGCGGACGCATGATCCGCGCATCGCGAACGGCGAGCAGCGGTTCGGGATTGCCCGCACCGTAGGGTGCCAGCGCCGCGAGCTTTTCCACCAGATCGAGACTGACACCCGCGGGCGATATCATCGCCTCGAGTTCCAGCGGCGCGGGGCCGGGTGCCTCGGCGATCGTCGCCCGGTCGACGACGAATGCCTCGAACGCGGCGAGATTCTCCTGCCTGACGGTCACACCGGCGGCCATCGGGTGACCGCCGCCGCGTTCGAGCAGCCCGGCCTCGCGCGCCTCCAGCACGAGACGGCCGATATCGATGCCCGGCACCGAACGCGCCGAGCCGGTGCCGACCCCGTCCTCGAAACCGATGGCGAAGCACGGGCGGTGATGGCGCTCCATCAGGCGCGCGGCGACGATGCCGACGACACCGGCGTGCCAGCCCTCTCCCGCCGCCATGAGGACCGGCTGTCCCGCCTCCGCGCGCGCGGCGACATTGCGCTCCGCCGCCCCGAGACAGTCGCGTTCGAGTGACTGCCGCCTGCGGTTGAGCTCGTCGAGTGCTATGGCGATGCTGCCGGCCTCGTCCGCATCATCGGTGGACAGCAGCTTCCAGCCGAGATCGCTGCGCCCGAGCCTCCCGCCCGCATTGATCCGCGGCCCGAGGGCGAAACCGAACTGCGATGCCTCGCTCACCCGCTCGACTCCCGCCGTCCGGCCGAGCGCCTCGAGACCGGCGACACCACCGCCCGCGGCGATCTTCAGCCCCTGTCGAACGAATGCGCGGTTGAGCCCGCGCAGCGGCACCACATCGCACACCGTCCCGAGCGCCACCAGATCGAGCCAGCGCATGAGATCCGGCACGGGGCCACGACCCCGCATCGCCCGGTTCAGTCCCGCGAGCAGCACGAAGGTCACGCCCACCGCCGCGAGATCGCCGAGCGGGCCTTCCTGATCCGGCCGGTTCGGATTGATGACCGCGAGCGCCGGCGGGAGCCTGCTTTCGGCGAGATGATGATCGACGACGATCGTATCCAGCCCGCGCGCCGCCGCATGTTCGAGCGCTGCGTGCGCGGTCGTGCCGCTGTCGAGAGTGACGAGGATGCGCGCGCCGGCATCGGCGAGACGGTCGACAGCAGCCACGTTCGGCCCGTAACCGTCCGTCAGCCGATTGGGAATGACGACCTCGAACGGACAGTCGAAGGCCCGCAGACAGCGCACGAACAGCGCGGTCGAGGTGGCACCGTCGACGTCATAGTCACCGATGATGCCGATCGTCACCTTCGCGCCGATCGCATCGGCGAGCCGCTCCACCGCCGCGTCGAGACCGAGCAGGTGCGACGGATCGGGCAGAAGGTCGCGGATGCGCGGTTCGAGAAAGGCCGTCGCCTCGTCCTGGCCGACACCGCGACCGGCGAGGATCCGCGCGACGATCTCCGGCAGGTGCAGGCGCTGGCCGAGGCGGACGGTCCGTTCGGGATCCGGTTCGCGCAGCAGCCAGCGCCGGCCGGTGAATGAATGCTCGACCAGCGTCGCCGGTTCGCTCACGCCGCCTCAGCCGCCGAAATGCGGAACGACGCCGGACTTGCGCGAGAGATTGTGCTCGGCACGGATCAGCCGCACCGTCCCGGTCTTCGAACGCATGACGATCGATTCGGTCATCAGATGGTTGCCGACGCGGCGGATGCCCTTGAGCATGGTGCCGTCGGTGACGCCGGTGGCGGTGAACATCACATCGCCCTTCGCCAGCTCCTCGACACTGTAGATGCGATCCAGATCCTCCACGCCCATGCGCTTGGCCCGCACCTTCTCCTCCTCGTTGCGAAAGGCGAGCTGGCCCTGGAACTGGCCGCCGATGCAGCGAAGGGCGGCGGCGGCGAGCACCCCCTCGGGAGCGCCGCCCGTGCCCATGTAGATGTCGATGCCGCTGTCGGCACGCGAGGTGGCGATCACGCCGGCGACATCGCCGTCGCTGATGAGGCGGATGCGGGCGCCGGCGGCGCGCACGTCGGCGATGAGCTTTTCATGGCGCGGGCGATCGAGGATCAGCACCACCAGATCGGAGACATCGACATCCTTCGCCTCGGACAGCGCGGCCAGATTCTCCGCCGGCGTGCGCCGGATGTCGATGACCCCCTCCGGCAGACCGCCGCCGACGGCGATCTTGTTCATGTAGGTATCGGGTGCGTTGAGAAAGCCGCCATGCGGCGCCATGGCGAGACAGGCGATGGCGTTGGGGCCGCCCTTCGCGCAGATGGTGGTTCCTTCGAGCGGATCGAGGGCGATATCCACCTTCGGCCCCTTGCCGGTGCCCACCTTCTCGCCGATGTAGAGCATCGGCGCCTCGTCGCGCTCGCCCTCGCCGATGACCACCGTGCCGTCGATATCGAGGACGTTGAGCGCATTGCGCATCGCATCCACCGCCGCCTGGTCCGCCGCCTTCTCGTCGCCGCGCCCCATGAGCGTGGAGGCGGCCAGCGCCGCGGCCTCGCTGACACGCACGCTGTCCAGCGCCATGTTGCGGTCTTCGCTCTGATATTCGACGACGTTGAAATCGCTCATCTCGTACTCCTTCAATGGCGCGACCGCGAAAGGACGCCGTCCCGCGCACTCCTGTCAGGTCGGTTCGATGCGTATCATCCGGGGTGGCTCGATCACCGCCTCCAGCCGGCCGATGGCGTCGAGCGCGTCGACCATCGCCGCCTCGCCCGCCTCGTGACTGGTGAACACGATGGGCACCTGCTGGCCCGGATTGCGGCCACGCTGGATGAGCGCCTCGATGGAAATGTCATGGTCGCGCAGGACCGCCGCGACATCGGCCAGCACGCCCGGCCGGTCGAGCACCATCAACCGTATGTAGTAGCAGCCGCGATGCGCGCTCATCGGCGCCAGCGGATGATCGGCGAGCCGCCCGGCGGGAACGCCCAGCACCGGCAGACAGACGCCGCGGGCGATATCGACGATGTCGGAGACGACCGCCGACGCCGTGGGACCGCCACCCGCGCCGCGCCCCTCATGCATCACCGCATCGACATCGTCGCCGGTGATCTCCACCGCATTCAGCACGCCATCGACGCGGGCGATGGGGGCGGTGACCGGCACCATGCACGGATGCAGCCGCTGTTCGAGCCCCGCATCGGTCATCCGCGCGATGCCCAGAAGCTTGATCCGGTAGCCCAGTTCCTCGGCGAAGGCGATATCGAGGGCGCTCACATGGCGGATGCCCTCGACATGGATGGCCTCGAAACGCGGCCGGCCGCCATAGGCGAGCGCTGCGAGCAAGGCCAGCTTGTGGGCGGCGTCGATGCCGTCGACATCGATGCCCGGATCGGCTTCGGCGTAACCGAGTGCCTGCGCCTCGTCGAGCACCTCCCCGAAATCGCGGCCGCTCTCGCGCATCGCCGAGAGGATGTAGTTGCAGGTGCCGTTGAGAATGCCCTGCACCTTGACGATGCTGTTGGCGGCAAGGCCCTCGCGCAGCGACTTGACGATGGGAATGCCACCCGCGACCGCCGCCTCGAAGCCGAGATGCACCCCCTTGCTTTCGGC
>JAGREZ010000272.1:0-841 GCA_020446285.1 Geminicoccaceae bacterium | reverse complement strand
CGGCGGCCCGTGCGTTGCGCCAGAAGATCGCCCTTGCGGCGGATCAGGTCGACCGTCGCCGCACCCACCGTGCCGAGCCCGGCCACACCGATTTTCAGGAATTCGTCATTCGCCATCGATCACGCCACCGCCCGGCTGGGGCCGGTCTCCGGCTCGCCGCCGGCCCGTTTGAGAAATTCGCGGATATTGCGCACCGCCTGCCGCAGCCGGTGACGGTTCTCGACCAGTGCCATGCGGACATATCCCTCGCCATATTCGCCGAAACCGATGCCCGGCGAGACGGCGACATCGGCCTCCTCGAGCAGCAGCTTGGAAAAGGCGAGCGAGCCCATGGGCCGGAATGCCTCGGGCAGCGGCGCCCAGCAGAACATCGTCGCCGGTGGCTTCGGCACGTCCCAGCCCGCCTTGGCGAGCCCGTCCACCAGCACGTCACGCCGTTCGCGATAGAGCGTGCGCGCCGCCTCCACACAATCCTGCGGACCGTTCAGCGCCGCGACCGCCGCCACCTGGATCGGGGTGAAGGCGCCATAGTCGAGATAGGACTTGATCCGGGTGAGCGCGCCGACCAGCCGGGAATTGCCGGCGGCGAAGCCGATCCGCCAGCCGGGCATCGAATAGGTCTTCGACAGGCTGGAAAACTCGACGGCAACGTCGCGCGCGCCCTCGATCTCGAGGATGGAGGGCGGCGGCTCGCCGAAATAGATCTCGGCATAGGCGATGTCGGAAAGGATGAACATCTCGCGCCTGCGCGCGAACGCCACCGCCTCGCGATAGAAGTCGTGACCGACCGTGAGCGCCGTCGGATTGGAGGGAAAGTTGAGGATCATGGCCGAGGGTGCCG
>JAGREZ010000271.1 GCA_020446285.1 Geminicoccaceae bacterium | reverse complement strand
GGAGGCCTGGAACGACGCGCGCATGATCCTCGACGCGAGGACCATATCGCCAACCGAGGCCGGTATGCGTGGAATTTCAGTCAGGGAGGATGGTCGCAAGCGATCCGCGTTCGAGCTACTGGGCTTAAAGGATGTGTCGTTCGGAAAGATCCAAGAGATCTGGCCAGAACTTGAGAGGATTGATTGCGCCTTGGTAAAAGAGCTGGAAATCGAGGCGGGCTATTCGGGATACCTCCGGCAGCAGACGATCGAGATCCGACAGATACGTCGTGACGCATCCCTGGCCTTTCCTGTCGACCTTGATTTTGAAAGGATCAACGGATTGAGCAATGAGCTGCGAAACGTGTTGATGCAGAACCGGCCCAGAACCTATGCGGCGGCGAGCCGCCTTCCGGGGATGACGCCTGCGGGTCTCGGGCTGCTGCTTCGGCACACACTGCGGGTTTCGGATGTCTGACGATCCGGCTGAATCTGTTGTCGCCAGACTCGGTGTTTCACGTGAAACAATCGAACGTCTTGGCGCCTATGTTGCTGTCCTGCAAAAATGGCAGCGAAAAATCAATTTGATCGGTCCTGCTACACGGGATGACATCTGGAACCGGCATATTCTGGACAGTGCCCAGCTCGTAGCACATTTGCCGCAAGACGCAGCTCGATTGATCGACCTTGGAAGTGGTGCTGGCTTTCCGGGATTGGTCCTTGCTATTCTTGGACAACCAGAAGTGATCCTGATCGAATCGGACCGTCGAAAGGCCTCATTTCTGAGAGAAGCAGCCAGACATCTCGATTGCACCGGAGTCACGGTCATCGCCGAGCGGATCGAAGGCCAGCGATTGCAGGGAAAGGTGATTACCGCGCGAGCGCTGGCACCTCTGGAAAAGCTTGTTGCCTACGCGGAACCGCTTCTCGAACCCGGCGGGATCTGCCTCTTTCTCAAGGGTCGCGATTTCAGCCGGGAGATCGAAGATGCACGTCGTTTCTGGAACATGCGAATATCGGTGTTTCCCAGCGCTACGAGTGATTCCGGAAAAATTCTGAAACTCGACGAGGTCAGCCGTGTCCAGTGAACCGTTTTCGATGAACAGACGAGGACGTATCCTTGCGATCGCCAACCAGAAGGGTGGCGTCGGCAAGACGACGACTGCAATCAATCTGGCAACCGCCCTCGCCGCAGCCGGTCGCAAGGTTCTTCTCATCGATCTCGACCCGCAGGGAAACGCCAGTACCGGGCTCGGTATCAATCGTGAGCAGCGGCGGCTGACCTCCTACCAATTGCTCCTCGGCCAGGCGACCCTTGCGGAAGCTGTCGTGAAATCGTCTGTTCCGCGGCTCCATATCATCTCTTCGACGGTCGATCTGTCGGCTGCCGAGATCGAACTCGTAACAGTCGAACGGCGCAACTTCCGGCTGAAGGACGCGCTTGCGAACCTGCCTGAACCTTATGACGATGTGCTGATCGACTGTCCGCCATCGCTCGGTATCCTGACGATCAATGCGCTTGCTTCGGCTCATGCCGTGCTCGTGCCTCTTCAATGCGAGTTTTTCGCGCTTGAAGGTCTGAGCATGTTGATTCGTACCATCGAGAAAATTCGGGGGACACTCAATCCGATGCTTCGGATTCAGGGCATCGTGCTGACGATGTATGACGGTCGGAACAATCTGTCGGAGCAGGTGGCGACGGATGTTCGCAGCTTCATGGGTGATCGTGTCTTCAACACGATCATTCCGCGGAACGTGCGAATTTCCGAAGCTCCATCGCACGGAAAGCCCGTTCTGTTATATGATGTAAAATCGAAAGGTGCTCGTGCCTATGCGCATCTCGCCGGCGAGATGCTTCGGCGCGAACGCAATGCCGGTCAGGGGAATGCAGCATGATCAGTGAGACGGGAAGCCAGAAGAAGCGGGGACTGGGAATGGGGCTCTCGGCTCTACTCGGTGCTGACGATCATTCCTCGCAATCGGGAAGGGATGGGCAGTTGCAGACTGTTCCCATCGAATTCCTGCGTGCATCCCCTTTTCAGCCGCGGCGACATTTCGATGAAGAGGAACTGCACGCACTGGCGGATTCGATTCGATCGAAGGGCATCCTGCAGCCGCTTGTCGTTCGACCCACCGACGGGGCCGTCCCCGGCTATGAGATCATTGCGGGTGAACGACGCTGGCGAGCATCCCAGATTGCCGGACTTCACGAAGTACCGGCAATCGTGCGAACCCTCGATGACCGGGCGGTCCTCGAAATTGCCCTGATCGAGAATCTTCAGCGAGAGGACCTGTCGCCGATCGAAGAAGCGATCGCCTTTCAGAAGCTTCTCGATGAGTTCGGCCATACGCAGGAGGAACTAGGCGCGGCGTTGAGCAAGAGCCGCAGTCATATTGCCAATACCCTGCGTCTGCTCAAGCTCCCGCCGGAGGTGCGGAAAATGGTGGAGGATGGTCGTCTCAGTGCCGGCCACGCCCGTGCCCTGGTTACGAGCGAGGATGCGCTGACACTTGCGCGGATCGTGGTGGAGAAGGAGCTCACGGTCCGTGAAACCGAGGAACTGGCGAAGCGCAAGCCCGATGCAGCCGAGGTGCGCACGAAACCCGATCCGGTGCCGGCCGATCCGAATGTCCAGGCTGCCGAAAAGTACCTGGCTGACCGGCTCGGTCTGAAGGTTGACATCCGGGCGAAGAAGCGTGGCGGCACGCTGGTCATTCACTACAGGACGGGAGCGCAGCTGGACCATGTCATTTCACGTCTCGCGCCTGAAGTGACCAATCAATAGATTGTGCTATTTCAGTTGACATTGGCCAGATATTGTGTCGATATCGCCTCAGGGTGAAACAAGGAAAGAACTCTTTCACCGGTCTGTCCCCCCAGGGTCCCGCCGTCAATGCCCATGACGGTCCATGGAAGACGATGATCGGCCCGACGTCCCGCTGCCCAGAGGACGACATTCGACCAACTGCAAGCACTCCAACGTTTCGGGGCCATGTGCGATTACATGGCCCCGATTTTCTCATTTTCCGCTTTTATACAGATCTTCAATGGTTTCCGACAAACGCTCGATGATGATCGGACGCCTCAGCTTCAGTGTTGGTGTCATCATTCCGTTGTCGACGGTGAAGGGCTCATGCATCAGATGGTAACGGCGGATCCGTTCGATCGTTGAGAGATTTGCGTTGGCCCGCTTCATGGCCAGTGCAACCATGTCCCTGAATTCCGGATATTCCCGCAGAATTGCCGGATCGTTCTCGAGCCCGTGCTGGCGCGCGAAGGCATGGGAGATTTCCCGATCCGCGACGACGAGTGCGACGAGATAGGGACGCTTGTCGCCATAGACGAGGATCTGCCCGATCTCGGGTTCGAGCATGACGATGCCTTCGACCCTTTGTGGCGAAATGTTGTCGCCACCGGAATTGACGATGATGTCCTTCTTGCGGTCGGTGATCCGCAACCGTCCGTGCAAGTCGATATCTCCGATGTCGCCGGTATGCAGCCAGCCATCGATGATGGTGGCAGCCGTCGCCTCATCGTCGCGCCAGTAGCCCTTCATCACGTTCTCGCCGCGCACGAGGATTTCGCCATCGTCGGCAATCCGTACTTCGACGCCGGCAAGCGGAGGCCCCACGGTCTCGATGCTCGCCCGTCCCGGTACGTTGGCGCTGATGACGGGCGAGGCTTCGGTCTGGCCGTATCCCTGGAGTACCGGCAGGCCGAGCGCCTGAAAGAACAGACCCACTTCGAAATTCAGCGGCGCGCCACCCGAAACCATGGCCTTGAGGCGGCCGCCGAAACGCTCCCGCACCTTCTTTCGGACGATCCGGTCGAGTACTCGATGGAGGATGAACTTTCCAGGCGAAAGCCGCCCGCCGGTCTCGTAATTCTGCTTGCCGAGCTCGAGGGCCATGTTGAACAGTTTCGCCTTCATGCCCCCCTCGCGCTTGACGCCGGCCATGATCCGCGCCCGGAGAACTTCATAAAGCCGTGGAACGCATGGAAGGACCGTCGGGCGTGCCTCGACGAGATTGCCCGAGAGCGCCTCCACACCCTCCGCGTAATAGATCTGCGCGCCAACCGACATCGGGAAGAACTGGCCCGCTGTATGTTCGTAGGAATGGGACAGCGGCAGGAAGCTCAGGAAGACATCCTGTTCGCCGACATGGACCAGTTTCAAAAGCTCCCGCGCTCCGCGGACATTGGCGAGAATGTTGCCATGGCTGAGCATAACACCCTTGGGTTGCCCACCTGTTCCGGAGGTATAAATGAAACAGGCGAGATCATCCTTGCCCAGTTCATCGCTCCTGTCGATCGAACGGCTGTCACGCCCGAGTTCGAGTGTTTCCCGCCAGGTCAGGACGGGAATTTCAAGCCGCGGGCGATCCTCTATCTCGTCGAGGAACAGCAACGCCTTCAGTCCACCGGTTCGCTCGATGGCCGGTATCAGGCGGTTGGCGAGCGATCTGCTCGAGCAGATCGCGATGACGGCACCACTATGTTCGAGAAGGAACGAATGTCCGTCGACCGTGTTGGTGGTGTAGGCCGGAACCGTGATCCCGCCGGCCTTGAGCACGGCCACATCGGAAATGAACCATTCCGGCCGGTTTTCCGAAACCAGCAGAACGCGATCATCTTTTTCCAGCCCGAGCGCATAGAGCGCATTGGCGATCACCGAAACGTCGCGGGCGACCTCGTTCCATGACATCGACGCATAGGCGCCGTCCTTCTTCGCCCACAGAAAGGGGCGGTCTCCCTCATTGGCCACGACATTGTGAAAGGTCTTCACGAGATTGTCGGCTATGGCATCACTGCTCACGAGAATCGACCTTTCTTTTCCGGTCTGCCCTGAATTGGTGAGCCTGATCCCGTTGGCCCTCCCTCGCTTCATTCTTATATCAGGCTTTGAACAGCTCAAAAGGATCCGAGATGCACCTGTCCAGCCTATCGCCGAACCGACAGAGGGAACTTTCGACAGTTGATGAAAGCGATGTGCGGGCGCCGCAATGGGATCTCGGCGATCTCTACGGCGGTATCGATGATCCGGCTCTCGAACGCGATCTCGCTTCGGCGACAGCCGATGCGGATGCCCTTGCGGCCGAATTCAGGGGCAAGCTCGACACTTGTCCGGCTGCGGCGCTCGCGGACATGATCGAGCGTTACGAAAGTGTTCAGGAACGACTGGGACGCGCCTACAGTTTCGCGCAACTCGCACATGCGGCCGATCGCGAGGATGCCGCGCGTGGACGTTTCTTCCAGACGATCCAGGAACGTGTGAACGCCATATCGACACGCCTTCTGTTCGTGACGCTGGAACTCAATCGGGTCGGGGATGAGCGTCTTGCCGAATGTCTCGGGAACGAGCGGCTCTCCCGTTTCCGCCCGTGGATCGAAAAGGTGCGAGCCTATCGTCCGCACCAGCTCGATGACGGACTGGAAAAGGCCCTGCATGAAAAATCAGTGGTCGGCCGCAGTGCCTGGATCCGCCTTTTCGATGAAAGCATGGCCGGACTGCGGTTCCCGTATGAGGGCGAAAACCTGACGAGTGCGCTCATTTTCGACAAGATGTCGTCACCTGATCGCGAGACACGCCGCAAGGCCGCCGAGAGTATCACCGGGACCCTGGGCGGCAATATTCGCCTGTTCGCGCGGATCACCAATACGCTGGCGAAGGACAAGCATATCGAGGACGAGTGGCGTTCCTTTGCCCGGCCCATTTCGTCGCGCAATCTCGCCAACCAGGTCGAGGACGAGGTGGTCGATGCGCTGATCGAGGCGGTGCAGGATGCCTGCCCGCGCATTTCCCACCGCTATTATGATCTCAAACGCCGCTGGATGGGCCTCGACCGGCTGCAGCACTGGGACCGGAACGCGCCATTGCCGGATGCCGACGATAAACGGGTCGGTTTCGAGGATGCGAAAGTCATCGTTCTGGATGCCTATCGCTCATTCTCTCCGGGGCTCGCCGAGCTGGTTGCGCGCTTCTTCGAACGAAACTGGATCGACGCCGCTCTTCGGCCCGGCAAGGACAGCGGGGCATTCTGCCATCCGACGGTTCCATCGGTGCATCCCTATGTATTGATGAACTTTCAGGGAAAGAATCGCGACGTGATGACGCTCGCGCATGAACTCGGTCATGGCGTGCACCAGCTTCTCGCGGCCGAACAGGGTGCTCTCATGGCGAGCACGCCGCTGACCCTGGCGGAAACGGCGTCGGTTTTCGGCGAACAGCTCACATTCCGTGCCCTGCTCGATCAGGAGCGCGATTCCGGACGCCGCCGGCTCCTTCTGGCCGGAAAGATCGAGGACATGATCAACACGGTCATCCGCCAGATCGCCTTCTGCAATTTCGAGCGTGCCGTGCATGATGCGCGACGCAAGGCCGAACTCACGACCGACGAACTCGGCGAGATCTGGATGAAGGTGCAGCGCGACAGTCTTGGCCCGGCCTTTATCTTCGATGAAGGCTATTCGGTCTACTGGAGCTACATTCCGCATTTCATTCATTCACCGTTCTATGTCTATGCCTATGCTTTCGGTGATTGTCTCGTGAACTCGCTCTATGCGGTTTACGAGGGTGCGCCGGACGGTTTCGAAAACCGTTACCTCGAACTGCTTCGTGCGGGCGGGACGAAGCGTCACAGGGAACTTCTTGCTCCGTTCGGTCTCGATGCCGGCGCGCCGGATTTCTGGGCGAAGGGGCTCGGAGTGATCGAGGCACTCGTCGACCGGCTCGAGAACGAACTCGGAGATGCCGTGTGAGCGAGGGCGAACGTCATCCATCCGCGAGTGAACGGGATGAGAACTCCCTCGGCGGCCGTGTGCGTCGCTACGCACGGGTGGGTGGCACGTTTGCCGGGGAAGCCGCCCGGCTCGCCGGCCGACGGGTGATGGGGCGAAGTGTCGACCGGGGAGATCATGCCAGCCGGCTGCGCGAAGCTCTGGGCGGGCTCAAGGGACCGCTCATGAAGGTTGCGCAGATGATGGCAACCATTCCCGATGCCTTGCCGGCGGAGTACGCCGCCGAACTGGCGCAATTGCAGAGCAACGCCCCGCCGATGGGAAAGCCGTTCGTGCGCAGGCGGATGGAGGGTGAACTCGGTCGGGACTGGCAGCGGCACTTTCGTTGCTTTCCGCTCGAACCAGCCGCTGCCGCATCGCTCGGCCAGGTGCACAAGGCCATACTCGCAGATGGTCGCGAGGTGGCTGCGAAGCTGCAATATCCGGATATCGCAGCCGCGGTGGATGCGGATCTGGCACAGCTTCGCGTGATCTTCTCGCTGTACCGGCGTTACGACAGGGCGATCGATCCGGGCGAGATCTATGAGGAGATCGCCGAGCGTCTGCGCGAGGAACTCGACTATCGCCGCGAGGCAAGGCATATCGCCCTCTACCGGGACATGCTCGGCGGCATCGACGACCTTCATGTACCCGAGGTGATCGGCGAGCTGTCCACCGGTCGACTGCTTGCCATGACATGGCTCGATGGCGAGCGCCTGCTCGATTTCCGCGAGCGCGGGATCGAGGATCGCAACAGGCTGGCCCTGAACATGTTCAGGGCATGGTACACACCATTCTATCACTACGGGATCATCCACGGTGATCCGCATCTCGGCAACTACACCGTGCGTGAGGATCTGAGCGTCAATCTGCTCGATTTCGGCTGCGTTCGCGTGTTTCCGCCGTCATTCGCGAAAGGGGTCATCGACCTGTACTGGGCGGTGGCTCGCG
Organism: Geminicoccaceae bacterium; assembly: GCA_020446285.1. Taxonomy (GTDB): domain Bacteria; phylum Pseudomonadota; class Alphaproteobacteria; order Geminicoccales; family Geminicoccaceae; genus JAGREO01. The sequence continues at coordinate 4,250 of JAGREZ010000271.1, read as the reverse complement.
GTGACCGGGATCTTGCCGTCCATGCCTATGAAAGCTGGGGCTTTGCGGACCTGTCAGGAGAGCTGATCGAGGTGCTCAACGAGTGGGCATCGTTTCTGTATGCGCCACTGCTGGAGGATCGTCCAAGGCTCATCGACGAGACGAAGAGCGGTCGGCACGGGCGGGAAGTGGCGGGACGGGTGCATCAGCGCCTGCGGGATGTGGGCGGTGTGACGCCGCCGCGGGAATTCGTCTTCATGGACCGTGCCGCGATCGGTCTCGGCTCCGTGTTCATGCATCTCTCAGCCGAGATCAACTGGTACAGGGTGTTCATGGAACTGATCGACGGTTTCGATGTCGATCGACTGGCCAGCCGACAGGATGCGGCATTGAGGAAGGCGGGACTTGTCGCCGGTTGAGACGAACAGGCGGCCAACGCAAAAAGCGCCGCACGAAGCGGCGCTCTTGAAACGATATCGATCGCGATCGGCTTTCTAGAGCTCGTCCCGCTCCGCGCGCTTGCGAAGGAGCTTGCGATAACGCCGGATCGCCTCGGCCTTTTCGCGGGCCCGGCGCTCGGACGGCTTCTCGTAGTGGCGACGCATGCGCATTTCGCGGTAAAGACCTTCACGCTGCATTTTCTTCTTCAGTGCGCGAAGGGCCTGATCGACATTATTGTCGCGAACCTGAACCTCGACGATCTCACTCACTCCTTGGTTTGGCCTGTCCGTCATTCATGCGATAAATCACCAGCCGACGACAGCTTGATCCAGCCGACCAGCGCGCACGAAAGGGTTCCGCCTTTCGGGGCTGGCGATCAATAACCGGTCGCACGTCGTTTGGCAAGCACATGAACGACAACAGGGGAGGTTTTCCTTGACACTTCGGAAAATTGCGCGCCTTGGCCATCCTGTTCTCCTCGAACGTGCCCGCGAGGTCGCGGATCACGATGAACCGGAGATCCGACGTCTCATCGATGACATGATCGAGACGTTGCGCGATGCCGGCGGGTTCGGCATTGCCGCTCCGCAGGTTCATGCAGCACTGCGCATCATTCTCGTCGTGCATCTCGAAGAGGGGAATCGACGGCGCGGCGACGACCCGCTCGTTCTGCTCAACCCCATACTCGAGCCGGTCGGAAGCGAGCGCGAACTTGCCATCGAGGGGTGCCTTTCCATACCCGGCATCCGCGGTATCATTCCCCGCTACCGTGTCGTTCGCTATGACGGAATCGATCGCGACGGAAAGCCTCTTTCGGGTGAGGCGAGCGGGTTGTTCGCGAGGATCCTGCAGCATGAAGTCGATCATCTTGACGGAATTCTCTTTCCCGAACGCCTTGTTCACCCCTGTGACATGGCATTCGAGAGCGAACGCAAACATCTCGAGGACAGAATGAGGAGTGCGAACCATCATGTCGAATGAAGCACCGGTCGATGACGTCGATGCCCGGGTCGAGCGCCGGCAACTCAGGGACAGGGTGATCGAGGCGGCACTGGTCCATGCCGCGTTCGACGGCTGGACACGGAAGAGTCTGGTAGCTGCCGGCGCTGATGCCGACATCGACGCGGCGACCGTCAGGAGACTGTTCGCCGGCCGTTTCGACGCGGCGCTGGATGCGCTCGATGACTGGCTCGACCGGCAGATGCAGGCAAGCGTCGATCCCGAGGCGCTTCTGGCGATGCCTGTTCGAAAACGCATATCGGCGCTCGTGCGGGCACGCTTCGAACGTGTCGACGGCCATGAGGAGGCCATGCGCCGGGCGGCGCTCGCGCGCGGATTGCCCGGCAACATGGTTCGTTCGGCGCATTCGACATGGCGGACCGCGGACAGGATCTGGGATGCAGCCGGATTTGCTGACCGCAGCGCCGACGGTTTCAGCCGGTACACGCGGCGCGGACTGCTCGTCGGCATCCTCGTCTCGACCTTCCTCTTCTGGGTCGAGGATCGCTCCGACGATCATGCCGACAGCTGGACGTTTCTCGACCGCCGTATCGACAATGCGCTGGCGATCGGAAAGGCCTCCGCCGGGCTCAAGCGGCATGTTCCCTTTCTGGACCGCATTCCCGTGCCGAAGCGGCGGATGGCCTGACATGCGTCGTGCGCGGTTGTTCGCTTTCAGACCGCTGTGGGACGGGCATCAGTAGGGAAGAATGATGTCGAGGAACTGGGCGCCATAGCGTGGTTGCTGGACATCGGAGATATGCCCGCGACCACCATAGGCAACGCGCAGTTCGGCGATCTTCTCATGGCTGATGGAATTCTGCGGGGTGACGTCCTCGGGACGGACGATGCCTCCGACCACGATTTCGCGGACCTCGTAGTTCACGCGGATCTCCTGGCGCCCCTGAACGACGAGATTGCCGTTGGGCAGGATCTGGGTAATGACCGCGGCGATGTTGAGGTCGATATCCTCGGAGCGGGCGACTTCGCCGGTGCCGCGGTTGGACATGCCGCTTTCGGCGTCGACCATGGTGTCGGGCACGACGTCGCCCGGCAGGAAACCCGTGACCATCTCCTCGAACCCGAGCACGTTGGCGAGCCCGAGGCTGTCGCTGTTGGTGCGCGAGCGGCTGGTCTCGTTGCTCAGATTGGCACGGTCGGCAATCGTTACATTGACGGTGAGGACATCGCCGAGGCGCCGTGCGCGCTGGTCGCGGAAGAAGCCGCGCGCGCCCTCGCGCCAGAGCGAATTGGCGCCGGCGCTGACGGACGGGCCGGGTGGCGGCACAGGCAGCGAAACCGGCCGATAGCCGGGCTCGTTGCGCGGATCCTCGATGGGCTTGAGCTCGGGAACCTGACCGACCTGCGTAAGCCGTTCGACCGTGTTGCATCCCGCAAGGACGAAGAGCGCTGCGATGGCAAGGGCGCGTCTTCCGTTCGTCCTGTTCATCGATGGACTCCCATGGGCGAGCTGGCGACCACCGCTTTCCTGTAGTCGGTGACGATGGCGCGAAAGCGCTTGCCGCTTTCGAGGTTGGCAAGGCGCACGATCTCGCCCCCGGCGCCATCGTCGAGAGCCTCGGCGAGTGCTGCGAGTTCGAGACCCGGAGCCTTGAAGACGACCTCGACGATCTCGCCCTGCCGGACGAGTCGGGGCTCGATGAGATCGGCTGCGTAGACGGGCTGGTCACGACGCAGCGGCTTGCGCGATTCCTTGCCGTCAACGAGAGCAACGCTTTCGACCACGCCCTCGCGAAGTCGGCTCGACGGTTCGAAGCGGATCTCGAATTCGCGTGCGGCGAGCGTTTCGCCGCGCCGGTGCGTGCGCGTCGGCACGACCACGGGCAGCATTTCCTCGATCCTTCCCTTGATGCCGATGAGGCTGTGTTCGCCGCTTTCGAGCGTCGCGCTCACGCGTGCATCGAACAGGCCGGTCTCGGCATTCGTGGTGAGGTCGATCAGATCGATCGTCATCGGACTGCGCGCGCGGTTGGCCATCGGCAGGGCGGGCTGGTGGATGCGGATATCCAGACGGCGGTCATCGCGATCGACCCCGAGATCGGTCATGATCAGGGCTTCCAGCCGCTCGCGGGTCAGGGGTTCGCCGGGCATCAGCCGGTCGGCATGTGCCGACGCGGTGGTTACGGCGATCGTCAGGAGAAGAAGCAGGATGCGCATGGTTATCTCACCGGTCAGCGGAGCTGGGCCACGGCCGCCATCATCTCGTCGGAGGCGGAAATGATCTTCGAATTCAGGTCGTAGGCCCGCTGGGCGGTGATGAGCGCGGTAATCTCCTGCACCGGATTGACGTTCGAGCCTTCGAGGAAGCCCTGCAGCATGGTGCCGAATCCGTCGGCTCCGGGATTGCCGATGGTGGCCGGACCCGAGGCCGGTGTTTCCATGAGAAAATTGTTGCCGATCGCTTCGAGGCCGGCGGAATTGACGAAGCTCGCAAGTTCGAACTGGCCCACCTCGATGGGCGCGATCTGTCCCTGGACCTTGGCCGCGACGATGCCTTCGGCGTTGATGGTGAGCTCGACGGTGTCGTCCGGTACGGTCAGGCCGGGACTGATGGGATAGCCGTCGGCATTGACGATCTCGCCATCCGGACTGAGCTGGAAATTCCCCGAGCGTGTGTAGGCCGTATCGCCGTTGGGAAGATCGACGATGAAGAAGCCATCTCCCTGTATGGCGATGTCGAGCTTGTTCTCGGTGCCGAGAACATCACCCTGTTCGTGGATCCGGTAGACGGCTGCGGTCTTGACACCAAGGCCGAGCTGCACGCCTGCGGGCACGACGGTTCCGGTATCCGAGGATTCCGAACCGATGCG
>JAGREZ010000614.1 GCA_020446285.1 Geminicoccaceae bacterium | reverse complement strand
GCTGTTAAGCCACGCCCGCCAGCCTGAAAACTTCCGCCGATGAATAATCCGAGTGAAATACCCCGCCCCTTGGGGCGGAGATCATTTATTGTCGAGGCCATCGACGGGTGACAGGCCGGGCAGGATCGGGGTATCGTCGGACATGGCGGGCAGGAAACTCAGTTGGCGTCGTCGTGAATGTGTATGGTAGCAAATTCATACACGATTCCAGCTGCTTAAGCCACGCCCGCCAGCCCAAATCCCACTGCCTGTGAATAATTCGGAAAGAAAAATAAAATGAAAAAAGGCAATATAATATATATTTGCGGGAGAGCTCATAGTGGTAGTACAATATTGGACATAGTCTTAAATAACTGTCCAGACGTTATTAGTGTTGGGCAGATGGTATCTGGATTGAAGGATGGTCCGAGTCGTTTATGTAGTTGTGGAAAACGTAGAGATTCGTGTGAATTTTGGGTTGGAATAATTGATGATATGATTTCTCTCGGTTATTCTATTCAAGAAATTGAAACACTTGCCTATGAGCAGGCGAATTTAGTTTCACAACCGCAAACATGGCTTTCGTCTGCAACAAAAAATCGACTTGCATTGTTACGCAATCTGACATTGGATATTTATGTATCTGCCACAAGAAGATCAGGTTCTGCAAACTTGGTCGATTCATCTAAAGAACCAACTCGCGCTCTCTTTCTCGCCCGTCACATTGAACAGACCCGAATTCTTCATCTGGTTCGCGATCCACGTAGTGTGGTGTACAGCCATGTGTGGCGAATGGACAAAGAAAACGGCTACTTCCAGATGAGAAACCGCAAGTTCTACATGCCCAGCCTCAAACCGATTTTTGTGGTTCTTGTTGCGGCGGGCTGGACCGTCGGAAACTTTCTTTGCGAAGCTGTGAAAATCCTCAGGCCTGAAGTGGTCTTACGTGTGTACTATGAGACGCTTTGTTCCGATCCAGACCGAGAAATCAGACGTATCGGCAAATTTCTCGATATCGACACCACTGCAGTCAGGCAAAAAATCGCTACAGGCCAAACCCTAAATACAGGTCATTTGATTGGTGGTAATGATTTCAGGCTCAATCAAAATGTCACCTTCTCTGCAGGCAGAGTGGAAGATAAAATCTTACCGATATGGATAAATATGGTGATTTTTACATTCTGTGCGCCGCTTATGGTGATGTATGGGTACAAATGGATTAGGAATATCAAAAAAATATGAATGCGTGGTAGAAAAAAACAGCAAAATATTTGCAATAAAATTATTATCACGATTGATTTTGCAATCAAAATTTCTATTTAATGGAGAATAAAAAAACTTTCATACATAATGATAGAATTCGTTTTAAACTGCTCCGAGGGTGCGCTACCCTGAGAATAATACAGGGGATCCGGAGCGGCTAAGGATCTAATCGGCAGTTTGGTATGATGTTATTCTTAAACGCGCAAACGAGCAAAAGCATCAATGTCAAGATTGTGTCAGGGCTGCTTTCCGATCCCGTCGAACTGATCGAAGCAATTGCAGGGCGTCGAGTGATGATGGTGTCGACACCTGAAGTTGCTCGACTTTATCTCACTCCGCTGGTTCGAGCCCTTGAGAGAGAAGGCATACTATTCCATACGGAAATTCTCGATCTGGACGAGAAATCAAAAGCAATCGAAAGTGCTCTTGACGTCTGCTCACTCGCGGCGCGCCATTCCATCGACCGGAAAGGCGTCTTTCTTGCATTGGGAGGCGGCGTCTGCTCCGACGTCGTAGGCTTTGCAGCCAGCATGTATCGTCGCGGCATATCACACATCCGTATTCCCACCACTCTCGTTGGTCAGGTTGATGCGGCGATCGGTTTGAAATGCGGCGTCAATTTTGAGGGACGAAAGAATAATCTCGGCGCTTTCCATCCGCCTGAAAAGGTTCTGGTCGACCATGCGTTTCTTGCAACTTTGCCGCCCGAGGAGTTGCGTCAGGGCGTTGCGGAAATGATCAAGATTGCCGTTGTCCGAGACTGTCAACTGTTCTCTCTTCTTGAAGACTGCGGCCCGGGGCTTTCGCGGATCGGCAAACTTTCAGTTCATTCAGCAGCTCCCGAGGTCATTCATCGGTCCATTGAGCTGATGCTCGAAGAGCTCGAACAAAATCCATTCGAAGACGGCGGGTACGAACGCCTCGTCGATTTTGGCCACACATTCAGTCCAGTTATCGAGGGGGCGTCGGGCTTTTCTCTATCACATGGCGACGCGGTGGCAATCGATATGGCGATTAGTTGTGTCATCGCCAACAAGCTCGGCATGCTACCGAGAGGAGAGCAGGATCGCGTGGTTGACCTATTACGGCAATGCGATCTTCCCGTCGCTCCTGGCTGGATCAAGGTAGACCTTTTACTCCGCGGTTTGGAGACAGCAACGCTGCATCGCGGCAATGCTCTGAATTTTCCACTTCCCATCCGCGTTGGCGCGGCTCGCTTCCTCAAACAGCGTGACGAATTACCCGATCGCTTGCTCGGTCAGGTCTGGAACGAGCTCGTGTCGCAAACCGAAAAAAAGAAGAGGAAACATATCTCATGACTCGTCGATGTTATGGGTTTGCCCGAACGAAAATGCGTGAGACGTGTGCTCACGGCGGGCGTGGAGCCATTCGCACGGCCCGTGTCGAACAGGTCGCAGAACAGGGAGCCGCCAATTTTATCGACCTGACAGTTGTTCCGCCCGGAACAAGCATCGGCGTTCACACGCACGGCCCGACCGATGAAGAAATTTATATCGTCATTTCCGGGCGGGGGCGAATGAGCCTTGAGGACGAGGAATTCGATGTCGGCCCTGGCGACGTCATCGTCAACAACCGTTGTGGAACCCACGGATTGGAAAATTCGGGATCTGAAGAGATCCGTCTTGTCGTTGTAGAGATCGAGGCCAAGCCGTTGGGCCATATCGGTAATTCCAGATCGCGCCAGGAGGCTTGCTGATGCCTCTGGCACGACGGTCGAAGGAGCGTCTGCGGTCCCTCAAACTTGAATATAACATGACAGAACATTGCAATTACGGTTGCAATGAATGCAGTCACTTCAGTCCCTATATGAGAAGAGGTGAGTCGTCCGTCGAGTCGTTCGAGCGGGATCTCTCAGCGCTGGCCCGGGTTCTTACCGTTTATCGATTTCGTTTTGTCGGCGGTGAACCACTCTTGAACAAGCAACTTGTCGAACATGTTCGTCTCGTGCGCGAAAGCGGAATCGCCGACGAGATCCAAGCTTGCACCAATGGAGCTTTACTGGATCGTACGCCCGACGAGGCAATCGCCGCACTCGATACCCTGACGATCAGTTGGTATCCAGATCCAAGGGTCGATCAATCGCTGATCGATAGGACGATCGAGCGATGCCGTCGGTTGAATACAAAAGTTGGCGTTCTCAAGATCGACAAATTTCGGCGGATGCAGGTCGTTCGCCCTTTCGAATCCAGTAGATTGGTTCAGGAAATTTTCGACACGTGCGAAATAGCGCATCTCTGGTACTGTCAGACTTTTTATGAAGGTCGTTTCTATTTGTGTTCGAGACCGATATTCACATCGAGATTTCTCGGCAAGCTTGATGAGAATGTCGAAGATTTCCGCGAAACCGACGGAATTGCTTTGCACGAGCCGAATCTCGTTGATCGCCTTGAAGCCCTCTTGCATCGCAAAGAGCCGCTCGGCTCCTGTCGCTATTGTCTTGGAACGGTCGGAAAAGAAGTGCCGTGGCGACAGCTTTCGCCATCCGAACGCAAACACCCCGTGCGCTACAATGACAAGAATGACGAGTTGATCGACCAGCACAAAATGCGCCGCCTCCGTATCAAGCGCCACTTTCCGCTACGTTCCATGCTGTTGATGGCGCCTGAGTCCCTCTCGGGGCTCGCCGCACGGTTCAGCCGAAGCCTCTCACGGGATTGATAATGTCGTCATTTCAAGGTGGTCGGTACGAAAAGAGCCCGGTACTTGTGTTCGATCTCGGCGGGACCAACGCTCGCATGGCGATTGCGGATCCGCGGGAAGGAAAGCTGTTGGCCGTGACCCGTCGGCCGACCTGCAATTTTCTCAACGAATCCGATCTTGACGGTGATGCACTCCTGAGCGGCACAATCGATGCATTGAGGGACGGGGCAGAGGAGCTGCTCGATGGACGCCGGCCGGTAGCCATTGTTTGCGGATGGCCCGGTCCGACCACGCCCCAAGGACTGGTCATGCGTTCACCGACGATTCTCGGTGCCCGACACGATCACCCGTTCGATGCGCGATCGGCTCTTTCGCGGATCTGGCCCGATTGTCCATTGGTTGTGCATAATGATCTGACTTGCGCCGGCTATGCTTATGTTGGGCGCGGATGGGAAGATTTCTGCATCATCACGGTCGGTTCGGGAATCGCCAACAAGATTTTTGTCGACTCCCGACCGCTGCTCGGGCCAGGCGGACGGGGAGGCGAGGCCGGACACGTGACAGCCTGGCTACCAGGTGATCCGGCGATGTCCAACCTGTCACCAACTATACATCTCGGCGATCTGGCCTCTGGTCGGGGGACACGCGAGGTAATGCGCCGCTATCTTGCCGTGCACGATCCGAAGGACACGTCGCTGTCGGAAACCTCTACGAGTGAAGACCTGGGCAAGGCGTTTCTTGCCGGCGATCCGGCCGCTATCAATATTATTGGACTAGTTTCATCCTCTGTTGCGCACATGATAGCCTCGATCCATGGCTATGCTGGCACGGAACGGTTTGCGCTAACTGGCGGATTCGCGACGGCACTGGGTGATCGCTACCGTCGTATGATTGTTGATCGACTGCCTGATTTTGTCTGGGACCTCGGCCAGAACTGGGAGGATATGGTCGAGATTGGTGCCGATGCAGATGGACTCGAGGGCGCTGCCGTCCTTGCTGTTCGCGAACTGGTCCAAATGAATGCGAGCATATCCGCGATCGGCCAAACAGGTGTATCCGCAAGTCGAGTGCGCGTCGGCATTATTGGACTGGGTTTTGTTGGCGCAACGACCTTTCGCTATCTTGCCGCGGAGGGATGCGAGCTCATAGGATTCGATATCGATCCGGGTGCCCGGGAGCGGGCGAACGCACGTTTCACAGAAGAGATCGCTCGGGACCGGGTATGGCAGATCACAGATCGCCCCGATGATCTCGCCAAAACCGATATTCTCATTGTCGCGGTGCGGATCCCATCGCCATCTGGCGATTCTGCCAGCCTTCGTTCTGTTGCCGAAATGTTGCGAAAACACGGGCGGGACGGTCAGCTTGTCATCATCGAAAGCACGCTTGTACCCGGAATGACCCGATCCTTCGCGCGCTGGATGGATCGGGACAGGATTGAGGTCTGCCATGTCCCCGAACGCATGCGCGTCGGCGAAAGGGACAAAAATCTTGCCGCTGTTCCAAGGCTGGTTGGTGGTCTGACAGCCAATGCCACCGAACGTTCCTGCCGCTTTTTCGAAAGCGTTGGCATCCGCCCGGTGCCGGTCGCCGCGCCCGAAATTTCCGAATTGAGCAAGCTATTCGAAAACGCCTTCCTGACAACCAATATCGCCCTTGTCGCCGATCTGACCCGTATCGCCCACGTGCTTGGCTTTCCCGCCAAAGAGGTGACCGATGCTGCCGCCACCAAGCCGCATGGCTTCATGTCATTCACGCCGGGCCCGGGAATCGGCGGACATTGCCTGCGTCAGGATGTCGATCTGCTTCGAACCTATGGCGAAGGGCTTGACATCGATCTGCCGGTCTTCCGCGGGGTCGCCCGGTCTGCCAGGGCCATGCCGGATATCGTCGTTGATCGTCTCGGTCGACTGATATCGAGGGCCGGTGGATCGCTTCAGGGCGCACGTGTATTGCTGATCGGTGCCGGTTTCAAAATTGGTTCTGATGACGCTACCGAGACACCATTTCTTCCGATCGCCCGCCAGCTCACCAACAAAGGCGCGTCAATCGGCTATCTCGATCCGCTGATTGATGATTTGACCCTGAACGACAAAGCTCTATTGCGCCTAGAACCTGCCGATATTGACTCTTTCAGGCCGGACGCGATCATCATTCTCTCCGGTGATCCGCGCCTTTCCCTAGACCAACTCCGTTCGACCGGTGCGCTCCTCCTCGATACGGGTGGCGGAGCGATCATGGAGGGGGAAACGCGTGCTGCGGAGAAGTTTTGAGTGCGATGATACGATTAGCCTCATCGAGCGCTTCAAGCGTGTTCACATCCATCCAGAATGCACCATGTTCCCAGTGCTTTACCGTATGCCCGCATTTCAGTGCAGCCGTGATGAGATCGGAGATTCCAAAAGGACATCCATCATCTCCAGGAATAACACTGAGACAATCCCGTCGAAACAGCGCGATACCGCTACAGATAAGGAATGTCTTGAGCGGCTTTTCACGATAAGCGAGCACTTCGTTGCCATCGACCACGATTTCTCCGAGCTGGAGCCGATGTTCTTCCTTGTGACTTGCAAGAAGGATGTCACAGCCTTCCACGAATCCACGCTGGGCAAATGTGCTGAAGTCGAGGTCCGTCACAAGGTCGCCAAACGCCAGCAGCGCATATTTGCGCTCGACGCCAATTCGCCCAAGCGCACCGGCATTGCCAAGCATGTTGGTCTCTTCGAAGAAATCGATACGCACTCTCCGCGGGAGGTTCATGGTTTCGACATGATCGCGGATCATGTCAGCCCGATAGGCGACGACAATCGTAATCCGGTCAATGCCCGCGTTGATCAGCCCGCGCACCACACGTTCAAACATCGGGACACCGCCGACCTCAAGCATTGGCTTCGGACGATCAGCGGTGAGCGGACGAAGGCGTTCGCCTTTTCCTCCGGCCTGAACGACCGCATGGATATTTGACATATGGTTCGGCTCGGACAATGCCACTCTCCTCGAAATATGTGCGTTCGTATTGCTGTCCTCGGGGGAACGAGCGTCGGCATGCCAGCCTTTGTTCGCGCGCTTTCAAGGAGCGTGCAAGAGGGCGGTCTTCCGTTTTTGGAACTCCGTCTATTCGGGCGCGCGCTGGTGCGTGCCGAGGGGATGATCGATTATCTCAAGGGCCGATTTGTCGGTGTCGGTCGTGGCAGCGGGGATGCCATCAGGCTTGTTGGTACCTCCGATCTCGAAGCCGCTATGGATGGGGCCGATATTATTGTTTCGCAGGTTCGCGCTGGCGGAATGGCCGGTCGGGACAGCGATGAGCGCCTCGCCTTGTCGCATGGCATTCCGGGCGACGAGGGGCTTGGTCCATCCGGCCTGTCTGCCTTCCTGCGTGGGCGATCACTTACGGATGAACTTGCTCGGGCTTGGTCCTCGATCGCGCCGGATGCGGCGTTCCTGCAGCTTACCAATCCTCTCGGCCTGACGCTTGAGCGAACAGCAAGAACGTCAGGTCTCCAGCCGATCGGTCTGTGCGAACTGCCGATGACAACATCGCAGTCCCTGCGCGATGCGGTTCGCGCCGAACTAGGCGAGATCACTCATGCCCACTACGGTTTGAATCATCAGGCATGGTTGTATGATTTCAGCGACGCCACCGGTCGCCCGTGCACTGATGCAGTCATTGAAATAGCCGATCGCAGTGGCCTTCTCCCTGTGGATCTCGATCGCATCCGCTCCGAGAGGGCGATTCCTGTCAACTATTTGCGTCTGCTCTATGAGCCGCACGACGAACTCGCCCGGCAGCAATCACGTCTGAGAACTCGTGGTATGGAACTCTCCGATTGGAACAGGGCACTCCACAAGGCTTATGTGCGAGGAGATCCGGCATCACATCCAGTTATCGACAATCTGCTCGCGACACGCCGAATGGACTGGTACGACCTCATGGTGGTGCCAACGATCGCCGCCATTATCAATGGTGAGCCACATGAGATTGTTCTCAATGTATCCGACCGCAATATCGGTGTTTGTACCGAAGGCTGTTGTCGGCTGGTTGGGAAGACCGCCATGCCACTTGCCAGCCCGCCGCTACCGAATGCCCCGCGCAGCCTCTTTGAGAAACTTATTGCCTACGAGTATTCGGCATTGGCCTTGGGTGACGCACCGTCTCGGACAGATCTCGCAGAAACTCTGAACCTCCATCCTCTTGTCGACAAGGAAGAGACGGCCCACGCGATCGCATCGGATCTGTTCCTGTTACTGAGCGCGACGCAGCATGGTGAACGGCCATGATCATGCTCTTCTCTGTCTCGTTTGCGATCATCGCCTATACGCTCGTTATTTATCCTGGATTGATGGTCACGATCGGCCTGTTGTGGCCTCGAACGCTTTCGCGTGGAACGGATCTTCCCACCGTCACCATCCTCGTTGCGGCCTGCAACGAAGAACACCATATCGGCGAGATGATCGCTCAACTTGAACGGCTCGATTATCCGTCGGGCCTGGTCGAGTGCGTGGTCGCAACCGACGAGGGCTCGATCGATCGGACGCACGAACTGGTTGATGATGCGGAATCGAAAGGGATCCTGCGTGTCATTCGGCCGGATCCCGGCCAATTCGGCAAGAATGTCTCAATGGATGCTGCCATGGCGGCGACATCTGGTGAAATCGTGGTGTTTTGCGATGCTTCAGCTCGTTGGCGTGCGGATGCGATCCGCAAGCTGGCCACGGCGTTCGAAGTAGAGAGAATAGGTTGTATCTCGGCATACAAATCCTATTGGCACGACGATGGGTTCGGCGCACATAGTTATCGAGAATACTGGAATTTTGAGGGGTTGATCGATCGCGGATCCAGCGTGCTTGGTTACGTCCCCAACGCCTCAGGCGGGCTGCACGCCGTTCGACGCGAGCTTTACCGACCCATACCCAACCACATGATCCGTGATCTTGTCGACCCCGCGCAATCGCTCGGGCAAGGCCGGATCGCCGTTCTCGATACAGAAGTTCCCTATCTCGATGCTCCTTGGGTGGGGGTTGACGAAGTCTATAGCGCACGAGTGCGGATTACCCAGCGAGCGCTATCATCGACACCTTATATTTTGCGGCAGTTGTGGAAGAGTGGTCGTCCCTGGACCATCCTGCAGTTTGTTTCACACAAATTGCTCCGTTGGATCCTGTGGCTTCCTCTACTGCTATTCTTTCTGTCATCGATTCCGCTCGCTATCACGGGATTTCTGCCGGCTCTTGTCGCTGTCGCCGGCTTTATCGCTTGGTTTGGTCTAGCGTTCGTCCAGGCGAGCTTCCCGCAGATCGGACGGAAAATCGCTGCTGATCATGCACTCTTTCTCCTCCTGAGCTTTATTGCCATGTTTGAAGGTACTCGTCGTTCGCTTCTGGGCCGAACACGCAGCACGTGGAGGAGTTCTTGAACCCTCAATAGCGATATTGATCGTGACAAATCTTTTGGCTCAATTTGCGTTAGAT
>JAGREZ010000028.1:28640-39404 GCA_020446285.1 Geminicoccaceae bacterium | reverse complement strand
TCAGCCGCAAGATGCACCTCCACGCGCGCCGGTTGGTGATCGACCATCCCGATGGCCCGCCGCTCGATGTAACCGCGGACCTGCCCGAACACTTCGCCAAGTCGATGGAACAGCTCGGCTTCACGCTGGCCGATGGCAGCATCGAGATCGCTCCCGCGCCCGAACCGACCCGCGAAACCAAAAAGCGTGCGGCCAAGGCCCATGCCAAACAGTACCGCAAGGAACGGCGCGGCGAGAGGCGCTCTCGCACGCGCCCTGCGCCAAAAGGACCGGGTACGAAAAAGTCCGTCGGCTTGAAGCCCGGCCCCCGCAAGCCCGGCGGTAACAAGCCCGCCGGAAAGGGCAAACGCTGATGCATCCGAACGCGCTGTTCCGCCAAGAAGATCGCGCGGTGCTGGAAACCCTGATCGATCAGGTCGGCTTCGGCATGGTTTTTGCCACAACGCCGGACGGTCCGCGCGTGGCGCATACCCCGCTGCTGTCGACCGGCGACGGCGCCGTGCAGTTCCACCTTGCGCGCGGCAACGCCCTTACCCGCCACCTCGCCGGGATGGACGCGCTGGCGCTGGTCAACGGCCCGGACGGCTATGTCAGTCCGCGCTGGTACGGCGATCCGGCGCAAGTCCCGACATGGAACTACGTCGCGCTCGAACTCGAAGGGCCGGTGCGGCAGATGGACAACGATGGCCTGCGCGGCCTGCTCGCCGCCCTGTCCGAACGGCACGAGGCTCGCACGACGGGCGGCGAGCCGTGGACGATGGACAAAGTCCCAGAAGACCGCCTGCGCACCCTGATGTGCGGGATTGTCGGTTTCGAAATGGAAGTGCGCGCCTGGCGCCCGACTTTCAAGCTCAGCCAGAACAAGTCCGCCGAAGACCGCGCCCGCGCGGCTGACGGGCTGGAGGCGCAAGGTTCGCCCGCGATCGCCGCACTGATGCGCCAGCTGGGGGAACCGGCATGACCGTGAAGCTCGCCGTGTTCGATTGCGACGGCACGCTGGTCGACAGTCAGGCGACCATCGTCCATTGCGCACAGGAAGCATTCGATCGTTGCGGATTGCCGGTTCCCACGGCGGACGCGGTACGGCGCATCGTCGGTCTCTCGCTCGAGGAAGCCTGCTGCGTGCTGCTCGGCAGCGATGACCGGGAGACCGCTCGCGCGATCGCCGGGGCCTATCGCGAGGCGTTCATTTCCTACCGCATGCGCGACGATTTCAGCGAGCCGCTGTTTGACGGTGTGCTGGAACTGCTCGACCATCTGCTGGCCCGCGAGCTGATGCTCGGCGTCGCCACCGGCAAGAACATGCGCGGGCTCAGCCATGTTCTGGCGCATCACGGCCTCGAACGCTTCTTCGTCACCCTGCAGACCGCCGACCTGCATCCGTCCAAACCGCATCCGTCGATGATGGAAGCGGCGATGCGCGATACCGGTGCCACGCCCGTGGAAACGGTCATCATCGGCGATACCACCTTCGATATCGAGATGGGTATCGCCGCCGGCTGTCGCGCCATCGGTGTCGCCTATGGCAACCATCCGCCAGCGGAACTGCGGGCCGCGGGTGCGGCGGTGATCCTCGAGCGGATCAGCGAACTCACGGACCATCTGTAATGGTCTCGCTCGTCCCGGCCATCGATCACCATCGGTCTCAGGGCTCGCCGCATGACGGTGCGTCTGCCATGGCCATACGCGAGCGCGCCCGGACTGTTCGCGGTGTGCCAAAAGATGCGGCCGGCGCGGGATGAAGCGATTCTACCGGGAAGTCAGCGTCGGCGATGGCTATCGCATTCTCCTTGACGGCCGCCCGGTTAAGACGCCGAAGAAGGCGGAACTGCTCATTACGGCGCGGCGGCTGGCGGATGCCGTCGCATCGGAGTGGGATGCGTGTGGCGAGGAGATCCGCCCCGCGGACATGCCGCTGACGCGCCTCGCCACATCGGTGGTCGATCTCTTTCCCGAGCGCATCGGCGATGCGCGCTCGGAGATCGCTGCATATGCGGGACATGATCTCGTCTGTTACCGCGCCGAACCGGCATCGGAGCTGCGCGCGCGTCAGGAGCGTGAATGGCACCCCTGGTGCGACTGGGCGGAACGCAGGTTCGGCGCGCGCCTGCGGGTGACGGAAGGCATCATTCCCGTTGCCCAGGACAGGGATGCGCTCGACCGCCTCGCCACCCGTACCGGCGAACTCGATCCGTGGCGATTGATGGGCCTGCATGCTGCGGTCAAGCTCACGGGCTCGGCGGTGCTCGGTCTAGCACTTGTCGAAGGTGAACTGGAGCATGGCCGTGCCTTCGAGGCATCGATGCTCGACGAGCTCTTAGAGATCGAGCGCTGGGGCAGGGAGGAGGAGCAGGCCAAACGGCACGATGCGCTGCGCGTGGAAATCGCCGCGGTCGACCGCTTCTGTCGCCTGCTTGACGATGTTTCGGACTGAAGCCGGTCCCTTTCGCCGCGTCTCGCTGGCGCGTTCGGAAAGACCGTGCTAGCGCCCTTTCTTGCGATTCGATGAGCGGACAGGCGGAACATGCAGGAAATTCTCGAGAAGCTCGAAGCCAAGCGCGAGGGTGCGCGCAACGGTGGCGGTGAAAAGCGCATCGCCGCGCAACATGCGCGCGGCAAGCTCTCGGCACGCGAACGTATCGAGCTGTTGCTCGATCCGGGCTCGTTCGAGGAAACCGACATGTTCGTCGAACATCGCTGCAACGATTTCGGCATGCCGGACCAGCATGTGCCGGGCGACGGCGTGGTGACCGGCCAGGGGACCATCAACGGTCGGCTGGTCTTCGTCTTCTCGCAGGATTTCACCGTCTTCGGCGGTTCGCTTTCGGAAAGCCATGCCGAGAAGATCTGCAAGGTCATGGACCGGGCCATGAGTGTCGGCGCGCCGGTCGTGGGCATCAATGATTCCGGCGGTGCGCGCATCCAGGAGGGTGTGGCCTCGCTCGCGGGCTACGCCGAGGTCTTCCAGCGCAACGTGCTCGCCTCGGGCGTGATCCCGCAGATATCGGTCATCTGCGGTCCCTGTGCCGGCGGTGCTGTCTACAGTCCGGCGATGACCGATTTCATCTTCATGGTCCGCGACAGTTCCTACATGTTCGTCACCGGCCCCGAGGTGGTCAAGACGGTCACCAACGAGGTGGTGACGCAGGAAGAATTGGGTGGCGCCTCGACCCACACGCGCAAGTCCGGGGTCGCCGATCTCGCCTTCCTCAACGATGTCGAGGCCATGAGCGAGGTACGCCGCTTCTTCGACTTTCTGCCGCTTTCCAGCCGCGAGCAGCCACCGGCATGGCCAACCGAGGACCCGGTGGATCGTGACGATTTCTCGCTCGACACGCTGGTGCCGGCCAACCCCAACCAGCCCTACGACATGAAGGAACTGATCCTCAAGATCGTTGACGAGGGAGATTTCTTCGAGGTCCAGTCCGACTATGCAAAAAACATCCTGATCGGACTCGCGCGCATCGATGGGCGTCCGGTGGGGATCGTCGCCAACCAGCCGATGGTGCTCGCCGGTTGTCTCGATATCGACAGTTCGCGCAAGGCCGCCCGCTTCGTGNNNCGCTTCTGCGACGCCTTCAACATTCCCCTTTTGACCCTCGTCGACGTTCCGGGTTTCCTGCCCGGCACCGCCCAGGAATATGGCGGCATCATCAAGCACGGCGCCAAGCTGCTTTATGCCTTTGCCGAGGCCACCGTTCCCAAGGTCACGCTCATTACCCGCAAGGCCTATGGTGGTGCCTATGACGTCATGAGTTCCAAGCATCTGCGCGGCGATGTCAACTATGCCTGGCCGACCGCGGAGATTGCGGTGATGGGGCCCAAGGGAGCCGTCGAGATCATCTTCAGGAAGGATATCGGCGATCCGGAAAAGATCGAGGCCCGCACCCAGGAATACAAGGAACGCTTCGCCAATCCGTTCGTCGCCGCCTCGCGCGGTTTCATCGATGATGTCATCATGCCGCACGGCACCCGCCACAGGATCGCCACCTCCCTGCGCTGGCTGCGCAACAAGACCACCGACCGTCCGTGGAAGAAGCACGGCAACATCCCGCTGTAGCGGCATTGCCGGACCGGCCCGTCACGCATCGCGGCTATCGGCATTTTGTTCGACGGGCTGTTCGTGCGGCTATCGGCATTTGTCCGGCAGGCTGTTAGAAAGGGTGGATCTGATGCTGAATGACGGACAAGGGAACCGATGCGCTTCGGGAGGATTTCGCTCGACGATGCGGCTGGGGCCATTCTGGCGCACAGCCTGCAGGCGGATGGTCGCCGCTTCTCCAAGGGGCGATGCCTGAGCGGCGAGGATATTGCTTTCCTGCGCCGTGCCGGGCTGTCTTCCGTCACCGCCGCCTGCCTCGATGACAATGACACGCATGAGGATGATGCGGCGTACCGGCTGGCGGAACGGCTCGTCTCGCCGGGCATCGAGGCGCGCGCGCCCTTTACCGGCCGGGTCAATCTCCACGCCACCCGGCCCGGCCTGTTTCGCGTCGATCGCGACATCGTCGATGCTGTCAACAGGATCGACGAAAGCCTGACACTCGCGACGATCGACAATCTGTCTCCGGTCACCACCGGTACGATGGTGGCTACCGTCAAGATCATTCCCTTCGCCACACCGACCGCCGTGCTTGAACGCGCCCTGGGGCTCTGTGCGGGCGGTGCGGCGATGACGTTGCACGCCTACCGTTCGCTGAAAGCCACGCTCGTGCAGACCAGCCTGCCCGCGACATCGTTGAAGATGCTGGACAAGACGCGGCGGATCACCGCCGGGCGGATCGAGAGTGTGAACGGCGAACTGGCCGCCGAACATCGCTGCGCGCACGAGACCGGCGAGCTTGCAGAGCTGATCGCCGGCCTTTCGGGTGACGATATCCTGCTGATTGCCGGCGCATCGGCGATCGCCGACAGGCGCGATGTCCTGCCAGCGGCGATCGGACAGGCGGGCGGGCGCGTGCATCATTTCGGCATGCCGGTTGATCCGGGCAATCTGCTCCTGCTGGCTGAACTGGACGGGCGGCCCGTTCTCGGTCTCCCCGGCTGTGCACGCTCGCCGAAACTCAACGGGTTCGACTGGGTTCTGCGCCGCATCGCCGCCGGTCTGGAGGTGAGCCGCGCCGATATCATGGGCATGGGCGTGGGGGGACTTCTGGCCGAGATTCCGACACGCCCGCAACCGCGTGCATCGAAAACGCAGAGCGGAGGCCGCGTCATTGCCGGGATCGTGCTCGCCGCCGGCCAGTCGCGGCGGATGGGGGTGCGCAACAAGCTGTTGATCGAGGTTGACGGCAAGCCCATGGTGCGACACGCGGTCGAGGCGGCACGAGACGCCGGGCTTGCGCCGGTCATCGTTGTCACCGGTCACGAGCACGATCGCGTGGAACAGGCTCTCGCTGGTCTGGATGTGACCTTCGTTCACAATCCGGACTATGCCCTGGGTCTCAGCACCTCGCTCAAGGCGGGCCTTGCTGCCTTGTCCGGCAAGCCGGACGGTGTACTCGTGGCGCTGGGCGACATGCCGAAGGTAAATGCTGCGCTGGTCTCGCGTCTCGGGGCGGCGCTTGATCCGGTGGAGAACCGTTCCATCATCGTGCCCACATTCAATGGCAAGCGCGGCAATCCTGTTCTCTGGGCGGGCGGGATGATTCCGTCGATGCGGGAGGTCGAGGGCGATGTCGGTGCCAAGCATCTGATCGGTCTTTTCGAGGATGTGGTGTTCGAGGTGGAAATGGGCGATGCCGCCGTCCTGCTCGACATCGATACGCCAGAGGCGCTTCGGGCTCTGCGCGGAGAGCGGCCATGAGTCTCGCGCCGGGACGGCCGCTTCGCGCGCGCTTTCCGATCTTCGCCGCGATGAGCGGCCAGCCGTTCCACTATCTCGACAATGGCGCTACCGGCCAGATCGTGGATGTCGCCGCCGATGCGCTTCTCGGTTTCGAGACACGCTCGCGCGCCAATGTGAAACGGGGTGTCTATGGCCTTGCCGATGCCGCGACGGTGGCATTCGACAAGGCGCGTGCCTCGATGGCGGCCTTTCTCGGCGCAGGCTCGAGCGAGGAAATCGTCTTCACCAGTGGCACCACAATGGCGCTCAATATCGTCGCGCACGGCCTTGCGGGCGAATTGCGGCCGGGTGACCGGATCGTCTCGAGCGTGCTCGAACATCACAGCAATATCGTGCCATGGCAGCTTGTCGCCGGACCGGCAGGTGCTGTCGTCCGCGCCATCCCGGCGACGGGCGAGGGCCGGCTCGATCTCGATGCCCTTGCGGCGATGGTCGATGAACGCACCCGAATCGTCAGCGTCACGCATGTTTCCAACGTCACGGGTGCCGTGAGCGACATCGCCCGGATCCGCGCGCTGGCACCGGATGCGATCCTGGTCGTCGACGGTGCGCAACGGGCACCACACGGTCCGCTCGACGTTCAGGCCATGGGCTGCGATTTCTATGCGCTGTCGTCACACAAGATGTTCGGCCCCACCGGCGCGGGCGTTCTCTGGGGCAGGGGTGAGCGGCTCGATGCCCTTCCACCGTTCCTTGGCGGCGGCGAGATGATCCGCCGGGTCTCGTTCGATGGCACGAGCTATGCCCGTCCGCCGCACCGTTTCGAGGCGGGGACGCCGCCCATCGGCCCGGTGCTCGGCATGGCGGCGGCGGCGCGCTGGCTCATGCAGCAGGACTGGAGCGCATGGGCGGCGCACGAGAAGAGACTGGGCGAGCGCCTGCTGAACGGTCTTGCCGCGATCGATGGCGTGCGCGTGCATGGGCCGCAGGGCCTGCAGGAACGGCTTGGCATCGTCGCCTTCGAGGTCGATGGCGTGCATGCCCACGATGTCTGCCAGATGCTCGGTGATCGAGGCGTCTGCCTGCGCGGCGGACATCATTGCGCCCAGCCGCTGATGGAACGATTCGATGTCGCCGCAACCGCCCGCGCGAGCCTTGCGCCCTACAGCGATGCCGACGATGTGGACGCCCTGCTGCAGGGCCTGCCGGAAGTGATCGGGAGATTGCGATGAGTGAGGATCTCTATCAGGAAGCCCTTGTCGCCATGGCGAAGAGCGGTATCGGTGCGGGAAGGCTGGAGGCACCGGACGGAACCGCCACGGCGGACAATCCCCTATGCGGCGATCGCGTGACCGTCGATGTGAGAATGGATGGCGGCAGGGTTCGGGAGCTTGCGCACAAGACCCGGGGCTGTCTCCTCACGCAGGCGGCGGCGGCCTGTGTCGCAGACCATGTACCGGGCATGGATGCGGACGACGCGGCGTCTCTCGCGGAAGCGGTCCGTCGCTGGCTGGCGGGTGAGGGCGACCCGCCCGCGGGACTGGAGATCATGGAGCCCGTGCGCGCGGTCAGGAGCCGCCATGAATGCGTGCTGATCGCCTACGAGGCCCTGCGCGACGCGCTCGGGAACGCCGGCACGTCGCGCTGAGCTCTCCTGTCAGCCGAGCCAGTTCCTTATTCGCACGCAGGCTTCCTCGATGGCGGGAATGGCGTTGGCGTAGGAGAAGCGGACATAGCCTTCTCCATGAATGCCGAAACTCGTGCCCGAGATGATCGCGACGCCCGTATCCTGCAGCAATCCGTCCTGCAGTTCGCGGGAGGATCGCCCGGTGCCGGTGATGTTGGGGAAAGCGTAGAAGGCTCCGCCGGGGTTGGGACAGGTGAAGCCGGGCAGGGCATTCAGCTCGCGGACGATCACCTCGCGCCGCTTCTCGAAGGCCGCGACCATTTCGTCCACCGCTTCCTGCGGCCCGGTGAGCGCCTCGATGCCGGCCCATTGCGCCGCCGCGTTGACGCAGGAATTGACGTTGATCGCGAGCCGCGTCGCCTGTTCGGCAAGTCCTTCGGGCCACACGCCCCAGCCCATGCGCCAGCCCGTCATGGCATAGGTCTTCGACCAGCCATCAAGGAGAATGAGCCGGTCGGCGATCTCGGGATAGGTCGTCAGCGAGGCGTGGGGAATGCCATCATAGCACATGCGCGCATAGATCTCGTCCGACATCACCGCCACCTCGGGGAAGCGGGCGAGCCCGGCGACGAGCTTGTCCAGTTCGGATTTCGGCACCACGCCGCCCGTGGGATTGGCCGGACTGTTGACGATGATCAGCCGCGTGCGGGGGGTGATCTGCGCCAGCAGCTCCTCGGCGGAAAAGGCATAGCCGTGCTCCTCGTGGAGAGCGATGGGAACAGCCCTGGCGCCGGTGAATTCGATCATCGAGCGATAGATCGGAAAACCCGGATCGGGGTACATGATCTCGGCACCGGGCTCGCCGAACATCAGCATCGCGAAGGCCATGGTGACCTTGCCGCCGGGGACGACGACGATCCGCTCGGGACTGATGTCGACACCCCGCCGCTCGCGCATGTCGGCGGCGACCGCCTCGCGAAGCGGCAGGATGCCGTTTGCCGGGGTGTAACCATGATGGCCGTCGCGCAGCGCCCTGACAGCGGCCTCGACGATGTTCGCAGGTGTGGGGAAGTCGGGCTGGCCAATGCCCAGATTGATGATGTCCTTGCCCTCTTGTGCCAGCCGTGTGGCACGGGCAAGGACTTCGAACGCACTTTCCGTACCGAGACGCGACATGGCTGCAGCCAGCTGCATGACCGGATTCCTCCCCATTTCAACGATGCTGGCCACCACCCGTGCCGAAGGGTTCCGGCCTTGCCTGCCAGCGTATGAATAGCCCGGCGAATGATGCCATCGCCGATCATGCTTGGCCAGAGGCGACCGCCACCGTCAAGCGGAGGACCGGCACAGTTCGCGGTCAACTCCCGATCGCTCACCTGTTCCACCTGAACGGAACGAACCTGTGGCCCACTAGCAGGTAGTCACGCATGGATCGCGGCTTGTCCGGGAATTCGGAGAGCCTGTGTCAGGAGACCGCCGCGGCCGCGGCGGCGAGGGTGAACCCCCAGAGCAGGAACATGAATACCAGGATCGGCCCGGCAGCGCCGAAGGTCTCGATCTCCTCGGTCCCTCCATCGTCGGGAGATCCGGAATCGGTTGACCGGTTGTCGTTGCGGGTCGACACGCTCATCGTTCTGACAACTTTCCTTGTGGCAAACAGGTCATTGTGACCTCTGGGAGAGAATTCCGGCTCGAATGCGAGAGGGCGACGGACCCTTGACCATACAGGGCCGAATTTTCAATTCGAATCCGATGGCGCTGACGATTTGCCGGCGATCTGTGACCGCGATGCCTCGCGCAGCGACGGGTCGCCGGCATGGAAGTATGGTGCGCTGCCTCAGGCGCTCTCGAGATCATGCACGAGGCTGTCGACATTGCGCGAGAGGTTGCCGGCCTGGCCCGACAGGCTGTCGCTCAGCGTCTGCAGGCGCTGACAGGCGGCGAAGACATCCTGTTGCACCTTGCCGACATCGTCGACGCGGTTGATCACATCGCGCGTGCCATCGGCGGTCTTGCGGCAATTGTAGGAAACCTCCTCGGTGGCGGCGCTCTGTTCCTGGACGGCGGAAGCGACACTGTTGGTCGCCTCGTCGATCCGTTCGATCGAGCGGCGGATCTCCTTGATCGCATCGACCGCCTTGCTGCTGACCTGCTGGATGGCGGCAATCTGGCCGCTGATCTCGGCAGTGGCGCTCGCGGTCTGTGCGGCGAGGGTCTTGACCTCCTGTGCGACCACGGCAAAGCCCTTGCCGGCCTCGCCTGCCCGCGCCGCCTCGATGGTGGCATTGAGCGCCAGGAGATTGGTCTGCTCGGCGATCTCCGAAATGAGCTGCACGACCTGGCCGATACGTTCGGCGGCCTCGGCCAGTTCGGCGACGGTATTGTCGGTATGTTCGGTCTGCTCGACCGTCTCACGCGAGAAATTCTGGGCGCGCCCCAGTTCCTGGCTGATCTGGTTGACCGACGCGAGCATTTCCTCGGCGGCCGCGGCGACAGCCTGTACCTGCTCGTCCGTCCCGCGCATCACCTCGAGCGCCCGGCCGGTCTGGCCCGAGGCGTTCTCGGCGCGGGCCTGAACCTCGATCGTGTCGCTCTGGATGCTGCGGGATGCCTCGGTGATGAGACCAACCACCTCGCCGACACGGCTCTGGATATCGTTCGCGACACGCTGCACGGTCGCGCGCGACTCCGATCGGGCGAGATCGATGGCACGCGCCATGTCGCCGATCTCATCGGTACGGTCGGTCCCCGGGATCGCGATGTTGCGGTCGCCCGCCGCCATCGCGGATATGGCTTCCTGAACATCCGCCCACCCCTCGATGGCGCGCTTGCGGAAGACGAGGGCCATGGAGATGAACACGCCGGTGAGCATCACGCTCCAGAATATGGTGGAATAGAAGTACATGTCCGACTTGTTCTCCGCAGCGACGGCTGCCGCTTCGGTCCGGTCCTCGAGCAGCACCATGAAATCGTCGACCGGCTTCATGATGTCCGCCTTGAACCGGTGATACTCGGGCGAATGCACGAGCTGGATGGCGCGGCCATAGTCGGGTTCGGCGATCGGATTGCCGTTCCTGTCCTTGCCCTCGACAAGGTTCATCGCCTCGACCTCGAGCGCGACGAGTCCGTCGGAATTCGCCTTGGCCTCCTCGAGCTTGGCGAATTCGGCATCGGTATAGCCCGCTTCGCGCATCAGCTGCAGGAGAGGAACGGATCTGCCGGGCGGGCGTGGCTGGTCGTTCCCGGCGGCAACGAAATCCCAGTAGATGCGGTTATAATCCTGCGGTCTCGGCTTCGTGCCATTGCGAATGGCCAGAATGTCCATGTATTGCCGCTTGTAGTCCGGATC
>JAGREZ010000028.1:18966-28531 GCA_020446285.1 Geminicoccaceae bacterium | reverse complement strand
TCGACCTTGGCCAGCTTGGTCATGTACAGGCTCGTTCCGAGTGCCACCACCACCACGGCACCCGTGATTGCGAGCACATTGAACGATTGCGAAATGGACATTCGGGACAATGACATTGACTGCCTTTCTCGAGAGGGCCTTGATCAATCCCGGACAGCAATACTCTACAAGTTTTAATGAATGATTACCCGCTGCGGGGGCACCGCGATGTTTCCGGCCGCACGGACCGGCGGATCGAGGAGAAAAAGAAGACGCAGGCCGATGTGACCTGCGTCGGAACGATGGCGAATGGAATGCCGGATCCGCCGGCGGTGGTCGCGCTGCGGCGTCAGCCGAGCATGGCGCGAATGGCCTCGACGGTCTCGCCGGGGCGTTCCATCTGTGGCAGGTGGCCGGTATCGGCGAGGCGTGTGACCGGGACAGTATCCGGCAACCCGTCAGCATGTGCGACCGGCAGGATCCGGTCGTTCTCACCCCAGACGACATTCAGCGGAGTTTTCATGCGCTGGACGCGCTCGACCATCTCGAGGGTCTGGTGACCACCCTGGAAACAGGCCGAGGCAATCGTGTTGAGAGCGGCTTCGGCACCGTCGAGGCGCTTGTAGCGGATGACTTCCTCGACCATTTCGGAGCTGATCAGCGAGGGTTCGTTCACCAGCAGCTCAAGATAGGGGCGGAGCTTCCGCGCTCGTTTTTCGCGGATGAATCCGTCGATATAGTCCATGTTGATCTCGGGCCCGAGCCCGGCCGGAGCGATCAGCGTACCGCTCTCGATCTTCTCGGGATGATTGCGCGCCATGTCGAGGCAGACAGCGCCGCCAAGCGAATGGCCGACGAAATGGGCCTTGTCGATCTTCATGGCATCCATGAAGGAGCAGACGGCATTGGTGAGCGCGCCGACATTGCCATGCCCGACCTCCTTGGTCGAGCCGCCATGCCCCGGCAGGTCGATGGCGTAGCTGCGGCGGCCCTGCGAGACATCCGCCTGGACCATGAGCCAGCTCAGATAGTCACCACCGAAGCCGTGCACGAGGATGACCGGCACGCCGTCGCCCTCGCCGGCGGCGAGGTAGCGGATGCGGCCGCTGGCCGTATCGACGGTTTCCGGCACCGGGCCGCTGTCTCCGCCATCCTCGACGACGAAGGTTTCCTTGAAATGGGCGACGTGAGCCTCGATATCGGCGTCGCTGACGGAATCGTCGGCAACGACGGCGAGAAGATAGCCGACGGGCACGGTTTCGCCCGCACCGGTCACCAGCCGCCGCACCTTGCCGTCAACGGGGCTCTCGAAGACATTGGCGATCTTCGATGTCTCGATGTCACAGATTTCCTGACCCTTGCCGACCGTGTCGCCCTCCTTGACCGACCAGGCGGCGAGCATGCCCTCCTGCATGGCCAGCCCCCATTTGGGCATCACGATTTCTCCGATCACACCGCTCATTCGCCGTTTCCGTCCTGTTGAGTGTCATTCATGGCTGGTGGGGACACGGGTGCTGCCGGTTTGCCGCCGGCAGCGTCCGTTTCTTCCTGCTGTCAGTGGCCCTTGCCCATGGCCTGCCGTACGGCCGCCTCGATCCGCGCCACGCCGGGAACGTAGATGTCCTCGAGCGCCGGCGAGAAGGGGACAGGGCAATGCGGAGCCGTCACCATCTGCGGTGCGGCCTTCAGCGCGCCGAACATCTCCTGGCTGACCAGACCGACGATATCGGAAGCCATGTTGCAGCGCGGATGCGCCTCGTCGACCACCACGAGCCGGCCGGTTTCCTCGGTGGTTTCGAGGATCGTGTCGCGATCGAGGGGACTGGTCGTGCGGGGATCGACGACGGTGCAGCTGATGCCTGCCTTTTCGAGATTATCGGCGGCCTCGTTGGCGAAGTTCACCATCCGCCCGAACGCGACGATGGTCACGTCATCGCCCTCGCGGGTGACGTTCGCCTCGCCGAAGGGAATGGTGTAGGCCTCGTCGGGCACTTCCCCCTCATCATCATACATCGCCTTGTGCTCGAAGACGATCACGGGATCGTCGTCGCGGATCGCCTGGGTGAGCAGGCCCTTGGCCTCATAGGGGTTGGATGGCAGCGCCACCTTCAGCCCGGGGATATGGGTGAACAGCGGATAGAGGCACTGGCTGTGCTGCGAGGCCGCGCGGAAGCCGGCGCCGTACATGGTGCGGATGGTGAGCGGGGTCACCGCCTTGCCACCGAACATGTACTTGAACTTGGCCGCCTGGTTGAAGATCTGGTCGAAACATACACCCATGAAATCGACGAACATGAGTTCGGCGACGGGACGAAGGCCGGTGGCGGCGGCACCGGCGGCGCAGCCGATGAAGGCGCTTTCGGTGATCGGCGTGTCCAGCACGCGGTCGCGGCTGAAGTCCGGCATGATTCCCTTGGTGACGCCCATGGGACCGCCCCAGGCGTCCTGTTCGCCCGGCGCGCCCATGCCGCCGGAAATGTCCTCGCCCATGATGATGACACGCTCGTCGCGGGCCATCTCCTGGCGGATCGCCTCGTTGATGGCCTGACGGTAGGATTTCTTCGGCATGATCGGATCTCTCAGTATGCGGAGGTGTAGACGTCGGTGAGCAGGTCGGCCTCGGTCGGCGATGCCCCGGCCTTGGCCTCGGTCACGCACTGCACGATCCG
The DNA here is from genome assembly GCA_020446285.1 of Geminicoccaceae bacterium. Lineage (GTDB taxonomy): Bacteria > Pseudomonadota > Alphaproteobacteria > Geminicoccales > Geminicoccaceae > JAGREO01. The sequence continues at coordinate 25,883 of JAGREZ010000028.1, read as the reverse complement.
TTCCTTCACCTCGCGGTCGATGGCGTCCATGTCGCCCGCATCGAGCAGACTCGTCTCGATGACACGGTTGCGGAACAGCATGAGCGCGTCCTTTTCCGCCTTCACCCTCTCGATTTCACCCTCGCCCTTGTAGGAGATCGCATCGCCCTCGAAATGGCCGTAATAGCGGTTGAGGCGCACATGCAGCATCGATGGCCCCTCGCCATTGCGGGCACGTTCGATGGCCTCGCGGGCGGCTTCCCAGACAGCGAAGAAATCGTGCCCGTCGACCTCGGTGCAGGGCATGCCGAACCCGGCGGCGCGCGCCGCCTGGCTGCCGCCGACCGACCAGACGCTGGCGGTGCTCTCGGCGTAGCCATTGTCCTCGACGACGAACACCGCCGGCAGGTTCCAGACCTTGGCGAGATTGTAGCTCTCGAATGTGGTGCCCTGGTTGGAGGCACCGTCGCCGACGAATGCCACGGCGACGCCGCCGGTCTTGAGCGTCTTGGCTGTCAGTGCCGCACCGCAGATGAGCGGCGGTCCGCCACCGACGATGCCGTTGGCACCCATCATGCCGACGGACAGGTCGGCGATGTGCATCGAACCGCCCTTGCCGCCGCACAGCCCGTCCTTCTTGCCGAAGATCTCGAACATCATGCCGCGTTCATCGCAGCCCTTGGCGATGCAGTGGCCATGGCCGCGATGGGTCGAGGCGATGGCGTCGCGATCGTCTAGATGCATGCAGATGCCCACGCCAGACGCTTCCTCGCCGGCATAGAGATGCACGAAACCGGGAATGTTGCCGGCCGAGAATTCCTCGTGCACGGCGTCCTCGAACTCGCGTATGAGGCGCATCTTCCGATACGCGGCCAACAGATCGTTACGGCTCAGCTGCATCCTGTCCTCCCGTTGAGATGCCGGCCGTCCGCGATGCGGACGGATTCCTGATCGAAAATGGCAGAGTTGCTGAAGATCATGACAGTGTGGGGAAGGGACGGAAGAGACCGGATACCGGGCGATGCTGTCATGCGGGCGTACACGTTACGCCCCCGACACTGCCCGTCATCATCCGCTCCCGCCATTGAGCCATCCATCCCAGTGCTGTCGCATCATGGCTCGCGATCAGGTCCGGTGCCCCGTTTCGGGTCTCCGGCGGGATTGCGATGCCTCCCCACATCGCCTGCCTGCGTCAGCTCTGTCGAAACCTGTGCCTCGAACAAGCCTGCGGGATTCACCGCTCTCGAGGAACACCTTCACGATCCGCTTCAACGGATCCGGCACAGACGGGCGCTTTATCTGATGATGGACGCTACGCACCGTCCATTTTCGAGTCAAGGGCCGGAGAACAGCCGTGTGCGCAACTCTTTCGAGAATTCCGGCAACTGGGAAATCCATCCCCCGGCGAAGCGGCGAAAGCCGCATTCGATACCCGGACCCGTGTCGAGATGCTGGCGGAAGCTCCGGCTGTTGGAGGCGTTGCCGGCGATCCACACGGAGCCCGACCCCGCCTTGTGCGCCGTTTCGAAGAAGGCTTCGAGAAGCCAGGACGTCGTCGCTCTCGGATGGCCGATCTCGACATGCCGCAGCCAGTGGATGCCGACGGCCCGCGGAGTGGCGAGCTCGCGGAACAGGACGAGGGCGAATATGCACCCGCTTTCGGTACGAACCATCATGGCACCGCTGCGGTTGTCGGCAAGCCATCGCCTGACCGTATGCCGGAAACCCGCGAGGTCGTGCGGAGCGACCGCCGCCAGCAACGGCGTCGCCTCGTCGAGATCATGCTCCAGCAAATGCTCCGATATCCACATTCGGGTATCCGACAGACAGGACCGGCAGAATTTACCAGCGTAAGCCGCAAAAAAGTCAGGGAAGTGCAGACTGGCCGCATTGACCCAGATCAACACCAATGTCTACTCTGCCGGTAAATGTGCCGAGTTCGGCATATTCGATCGTTTGGGGGACGTCCATGATCCGGTCAGAAGATCGCCCGGTCTGTCACCGCAGCAGTCCGGGCCATCATTGCGAGGGCTGCTCCGTTCGTCCGCTTGCCGTTTGTGGCGCCCTTGGACCCGGTGAGCTCGAACGGCTCTCGAGGGTTTCCAGCAGCCAGCGCATTGCCGCCGGATCCTGCCTGATCGAGGAAGGCGAACCTGCCGAATGTGTCTTTACCGTTCTCGAGGGGATCCTCAAGCTCTACAAGCTCATGCCGGATGGCAGGCGGCAGGTAACCGGCTTTCTCATTCCGGGCGATTTCGTCGGTCTCGCCTTCGGGGAGAGCTATATCTACACGGCGGAGGCCGTTGTCGAAGGGGCGGCATGCCGGTTCACACGCAACCAGTTTCACCGGATGATGGAGGAATTTCCCGCACTCGAGGGCCGGTTGCTTTCCAAGGTCAGTACCGAACTCGCCGCGGCTCAGGAGCAGATGCTTCTTCTTGGCCGCAAGACGGCGCGCGAGCGCCTTGCGACTTTCCTTCTGGGGCTTGCCAGGCGGATGAACCGTTCCGCCGGCGAGCAGGTCCGCCTGCCGATGGGACGTGCCGATATCGCCGATTTTCTCGGCCTGACGGTCGAGACGGTGAGCCGGACCTTCACCGCCATGCGCAAGGCCGGCTATCTCTCGACGGTCGACAAGCACGGGGTCGTCATCACCGACCTGGACCGGCTGCGCGAGGCTGCCGGCGATTGAACGCGAATCGACTGGTTGTCATCGTCTGGTTTTCGCTGCTTCTGGCTTCCTGTGCATCGACAGAACCACCATCGCCGCCGGCTCCACTGCCCGAGGTCACGGCACCCGTTCGGGCGAGCGAACCCGAACAACCGCCGCCATCCCTGTGTCCGGCACTTGCGCGGATGGTCGACGCCATGGGCGGCGGCTTCGCTTCGTTGCGCAGCTCGGCCATCGAAAGGGAGTGGAGCTGGAATGCGGCCCTGACGCCGTCGCCGTTCATCGCCTGCGAGATCGAGGGAACCGTGTTCCCCAGCGCCGTCTATCGCTGCGAGAGCCAGTCCCTGCGGCGGGGGCAGGCCTATCGCATCGACGAGGAATATGAGCGCCTGCAGGCCCAGATCGACGCATGTCTCGGGCAGACGAGCTGGTATCCCCGTGACTGGCGCAAGGGCGACACCTTCGCCTTTGCCGGAGCGGACAGGCAGATCATGTGGCGCGATGTGAATGCGCGGCCGGCGCCAGCGGTCATTCTGGCGATCGAGGAAAATGTTCGCGGCGACGGGCTCGGTCTCGCACTCACCCTCAAGGCGCTACGGTGAAGCGGGCGCCCGCTGCCTGTCAGTCCGAAAGACCCAGCGTCCGTTTCGCCTCGTCGCGGGCCAGGGCGCTCTCCCGTCCGCTGACATAGAGCAGGCCGGTGATCCGGCGCATGAGGGATGCCTCATGGTCGTGCAGGACCCCGTCGGACAGCACGACCTGCCAGAGCATCCCGACGAGAGCGATGCGCCCGTCCTGATCGAACGCTTCCTTGATGGTGCTGGTAAAGCCCTGCCAGTCGGAGCTTTCCCGTGCCGCACGTTCGCCCTCGTCGAGCAGCATCTGCGCATCCCCGGCTGCCAGCCCGAAGCGTTCGGCGAGAAGTGTCCGGATCGAGGAAAGTTCCTCCGCATCCATCGATCCGTCCATGTGCGCGGCCTCGACGAGAAGTGCGGCTGCCGCCAGCCTGTGCGGTTCGACGCCGTGCGCGGTGTCGCGGGATTCGGTCTGCGTCAGTTTTTTCCAGAGATCGATCATCAGTTGCGCCAGAATGCGGGAACGAAGAGAACGAGGATGGTGAAGAGTTCGAGACGGCCAAAGAGCATGGCGAAGCTGAGCACCCATTTGGCTGCATCCGGGACCGGCTGGTAGTTGCCGGCCGGGCCGATGACGGGGCCGAGACCCGGGCCGACATTGGCGAGTGCGGCGATCGAGCCCGACATCGCGGTGACGAACGAGAGACCGGTCACCGACAGCGCCAGTGCCACGAGCGCGAACGTAAGTCCGAACAGGAAGATGAAGGCGAGAACCGAGGTCGTCATCTCCTCGCCGATCGGACGATGATTGTACAGGACGCGAAAGACGCCGCTCGGCTGGAAAAGGCGCATGACCTGGACTCGCGCGACCTGGTAGAGGATCACGATGCGGAAGATCTTGATGCCGCCCGTGGTCGAGCCGGTGCAGCCACCAAGGCACGAGAAGAAGAAGATCGTCGCGACGGCAAGCGTTCCCCACTGATTGTAGTCGTCGGAGGAATAGCCCGTGCCGGTCATGACCGTGATCGTCGCGAAGACCGAATGGCGGACGGTTTCTTCCACGGACGGATAGGTTCCGCTGACGATGATGTGCTCGCTGGTGAGCGCGATCGTGCCGATGGCCACGATGCAGAGATACCAGCGCGCCTGGACATCCTGCAGCAGGGGTTGCCTGTTGCCGCGAACTGCCTGGATGTAGAGGACGAAGGGCATGCCCGAGAGGATCATGAACAGGATGGAGGTCCATTCGATTCCCATGCTGCCGAAGCCGCCGATGGAGCTGTCGCGGGTGGAGAGGCCACCAGTGGAGATCGTCGTCATGGAGTGCGCTACGGCATCGAACCAGTTCATGCCGGCGAGGTAATAGAAAAGGGCGCAGAGGCCCGACAGGCCGACATAGACGAGCCCGATATTGGACGCGATCTGTGCGGTGCGCGGCAGGATCTTGTCCGAACGGTCGGAATTTTCGGTACGGAACAGCTGCATGCCACCGATGTTCAGCATCGGCAGGATGGCGATGCCCATGACGATGATGCCGATGCCGCCGAGCCATTGCAGGATGGCGCGCCACAGGAGCAGTCCGGGCGGGGCGAAATCGAGGCCGATGATGACGGTTGCACCGGTCGTCGTGATACCGCTGACCGCTTCGAAGATCGAATCGGCAACCGTCATCTCCAGTTCGCACAGCATGAAGGGAATGGCCGCGAAGACCGACGTGACCAGCCAGGCGATCGTCGTCAGGAGGAAGCCCTGGCGTGTGGTGATGCCGCCGGAAAAGGTGCCGCGATTGGTCAGGACGAGTGCGGTACCGATGAAGCATGTGGCGCAGGCGGTGACGAAGAAGACCTGCCAGTCCGCGTGACCCGCGGCGAGATCGGCGATCATCGACGGGACCATGAAGATGGCCAGGACGATCAGGAGCGTGCCGGAGACGAGCCCGATCGGCCGCAGATCGATGGTCGGCCCGAACGATGGCCGGCCGTGCCGCACTCGCCGCTCCGCGCTCAAGCCGGCTTTCCGTTCTCTGTTGCCAACGTCATGTCCTCATTGCCGCGCATTGCGCATCGAAAAGCATGTCCGGTCGCGCAGGTCCATGCGCCGTATCTTGCCGGTGGTCGTCATGGGCAGGGAAGGGAGGAATTCGATCTCCCTTGGATATTCGTGCGCCGCCAGCCGCCTGCGGACGAATTCGCGTATATCGTTCGCAAGGCCGTCGTCCGGTTCGATGCCATCACGCAGCACGATGAACGCCTTGACCCGCTCGCCGCGCACCGCGTCCGGTACGCCGACCACAGCACACATGGTCACGGCCTCGTGACGCATCAGGCAGGCCTCGACCTCCGCCGGGCCGATCCGGTAGCCCGAGCTGCTGATAAGGTCATCCTCGCGGCCGAGATATGTAAGGAAACCGTCCTCGTCCATCGTTCCTGCATCGCCGGTAACCAGCCAGTCGCCGCGATATTTTGCCGATGTCGCCTCTTCATTGTTCCAGTATCCAAGGAACATGACCGGATCGGGACGGCGGACGGCGATGCTGCCGGGGGTACCGTACGGCAGTTCGTTGCCGTCATCGTCGATGATCGCGACCTCGTGTCCGGGCACCGCCATGCCCATCGATTCCGGTCGTGGCGTTGCCAGCGAGGCGATGTTGGCGACAACCAGATTGCATTCGGTCTGGCCATAGAATTCGTTGACCGTCACACCGAAGCTCCTTTTCGCCCAGTCCAGCACCTCGTCGCCGAGGCGCTCGCCGCCGCTGCCGATGGAACGGATCGAAACACCCGCCGCGCGCGCGTCGATACCGGCATTGCGCATCATCTTCAATGCCGTCGGAGGAAGGAAGCTGTTGCGCACGCCGTGCTGCGCCATGAGCCATGCGGCCTTTTCCGGATCGAACCGGTCGAGCCGGCTGGCGACCACGGGAATGCCGAAGAACAGGCTGGGAAGGAGCACGTCGAGCAATCCGCCGATCCAGGCCCAGTCCGCGGGCGTCCAGAAGCGGTCTCCTGCCTGCGGGAAGAACTCGTGCGGCATCTGCACGCCCGGCAGATGGCCGAACAGGACTCGCTGGGCATGCAGCGCGCCCTTGGGCTGTCCGCTGGTCCCCGAAGTATAGATCAGGAATGCCGGATCCTCGCTGTCGCGTGCTTCGGCGGCGAAGCTGTCCTTCGCCCGTCCAAGCAGCGTTTCGAGAGCATCGCCGGTGACGAGCACCGTGGCGAGGGCGGGAAGGCCGCTTCGCAGCGGAGCGATCCGTTCGGCCCCGGCATCGTCGGTCAGCAGCAGCCGCGCGCCACTGTCGGCGAGGCGGTGCTGGAGGGCGTCGGGACCGAACAGGCGGAAGAGCGGCAGGCTGATCGCGCCGAGCTTGTTGGTGGCGAGATGGGCGGTGACGGTATCGAGTTGCTGATCGAGCAGGATGGCGACCCGGTCGCCGCGTCCCACACCATGCGCGGCCATGACATGGGCGAGTTTCGAGACACGCCGCTCCAGTTCCCGAAAGCCGACCGTACGCCCCTCATCGGCGAGGATGAGTGCCGGCCGGTCGCGTTCGTCGGCATGACGCGTGCAACACAGCCCGGCCATGTTCATGGTCGAGGGGATTTGCCAGGAGAAGCGCTCCCTGAGCTGTGCAATCGAGGATGCGGGCACGAGCATGGCGGGAACCTAGCAGCGTATCGACGAAATGCCGA
>JAGREZ010000028.1:16633-18926 GCA_020446285.1 Geminicoccaceae bacterium | reverse complement strand
CCCAGACGCCAGCAATAGAGCAGCGCGGCCACCGAGGCTGCGAGGTTGAGAGAGGAGACGCCCGCGCGCATGGGCAGGGAGACGCGCTCGTCGGCGTGCCCGAGAAGCCTTTTGCTCAGGCCGTGCCGTTCACTGCCGAAGGCGAGGATCACATTGTCGGGGATGGTTCTGCCACCGATTGCCGCGCCATCCGGGTCGATGGCCCAGAGCGGGCGTGCGGTGGGGGCATGCAGGACGGTTTGGTAGATGCGACCGACCGGAAGGGCGAAATGCAGGCCGGCGCTGCCGCGAAGTGCTGCCGGATGCCAGGGGTCGACATCGTCGAGCGTGACCACGGCGCGCGCGCCGGCGGCGGCCGAGGTGCGCACGATCGCCCCGAGATTGCCGAGATGGGCAGCGCGTTCAATCAGAATGACCGGTGTTTCGCGCGGTGAAGATAGAATTTCTGCACCGTCGAATCCGGGGCGGCGGGCGATGCCGACGAGACCGGTATCGACCGGACGCGGCGTCAGCGATCGAAACAGTTCCTCCTCGACCGGGCAAATGTCCCCCGGCAGGCGTTCGCGGAGATCCGGCGCCAGTTCGTCGGCGAGCTTGCAGACGCGTTCGGGGCTTGAGCTCGCCAACAGGGTGATCTCCGCACCGAAGCGGATGGCATGTTTGACCGCATGAAACCCCTCGATGACCACCTGTCCGGGGTTTCGTCTGGCATTTGCAAACTCTTCCTTGATACTGTTTTCATTTACTTTTTTCTGCATGTTCTCGCACAGTGGATTTGTTTCCTTCGACAATCGTGAAACAGACGCGAACACGAGCCCATCTGTTCGCGTATCTTGCGACATTTTCATGATTGTCACTGGAGAAGCTTTGGGTTAGTGTTCGCTTTAATAAATAAACGCTTAGGGAAAAGAACCCTCAGCCAGCGCAGCGTCTCGAGCAGTCAGCTGTTCTGCAAGAACATTGGGTGGAGGTCGTCCTCGTGGCGACCTCTTTTTATTTGACTTCAGGTTGCTCAAAGCGAACAGTTTTGATTTGTTCTACTATTGGTTGTTCTTAACGGCGACGCCGACGGCGGCCTTCATCGTCCCGGATCGCGGCAGGTTTCGGTGCCGGCAGGTCGACCACCGATGCGAGGTTGGGCGTGGGTGCCGTCTTGTGCGGAATGGCCATTGCCGCGACGAAATGTTCCTGAAATCTTGGCTCCACCGCTGTTTCGACCTTGCGGATCCGTCGCACGACGCCCTCGATCTCGCGCCGCTGTTTCCTGTTGAGAAGAGCGATGCGGGCACCCGTGCCGGCGGCATTGCCGGCGGCATGGACCCTGTCGAGCGGGCAGTCGGGGACGAGGCCGAGGAGAATGGCGTAGAGCGGATCGATATGGCTGCCGAATGCGCCGGCGAGCATGATCCGGTCGACCTGATCGATACCGAGACTGTCCATCAGCAGCCTGCAACCGGCATAGAGGGCGGCCTTGGCGAGCTGGATGGCGCGGACATCGTTCTGGGTGATGCGGATTTCCTGTTCNNCCGCGATGAAGGACATAGGCGAATGTCCGCCCTTCGGGCACGATCCGGTCGCTCCGTTCGGCAAGCCGGCCATCGATCACGCCATCCTGGCTGATGATACCGGCAAGGTACATCTCGCCGATGACCTCGATGATACCGGAACCGCAAATGCCGGTCACGCCGGTGGATTTCGTGAGCTGTTCGAAGACCTCGTGATCCGACCAGAAATCGTGTCCGATGATCTGGAAGCGCGGCTCGAGCGTGTCCCTGTCGATCCGCACCCGCTCGATCGCCCCGGGCGCGGCGCGCTGGCCGCTCGAGAGTTGCGCGCCCTCGAAGGCCGGGCCGGTCGGCGAGGAGCAGACCACCAGCCCGTCCTTGTTGCCGAGTACGATTTCCGCATTCGTGCCGACATCGACGACGAGCGTCATCTCGGATCGAAGATGGGGGGTCTCGGAGAGAATGACGGCCGCGCAATCCGCGCCAACATGGCCGGCGATACATGGCAGGACATAAATGCGCGCACTGTCGTTGACTGCCGTCATGTCGATCTCGTTCGCCCAGAGATCGAGTGCGCTGTCGGTTGCGAGTGCGAAGGGCGCGCCACCGAGTTCGACCGGATTAATGCCGAGCAGCAGGTGGTGCATGACCGGATTGCCGACGAACACCATCTCGAAGATGTCGTTGGGATCGATCCGCGCCTCGCCGGCGAGCTGGCCGACAAGGGCTGTGAGTGTCTCGCGCACGGCAAGCGTCATCTCCGCCTCGCCGCCGGGATTCATCATGAC